>NZ_JBAWTG010000141.1:0-11469 GCF_037106235.1 Methylobacterium nigriterrae
GTGGGAGGCCGCATCGGCATCTGCCATGTGCCGCCAGAACGTCGTTCTCCTCCGTCGCGTGCCGTGCTGAAGCCCGGGGCTGGGCACGACAGGCCATAGCCGCACCAGCGGGCACAGAGATGCGTGTTGCTCCCGCAAGCCAGTCGGATAGGCTCCCTCCAAACGGGAGAATGCCATGACGACGTTCGTTGTAACCGACACCACCGCGGGTGCGCAGGGT
Organism: Methylobacterium nigriterrae; assembly: GCF_037106235.1. NCBI lineage: Bacteria > Pseudomonadati > Pseudomonadota > Alphaproteobacteria > Hyphomicrobiales > Methylobacteriaceae > Methylobacterium > Methylobacterium nigriterrae. The sequence continues at coordinate 221 of NZ_JBAWTG010000141.1, forward strand.
CAGCGATTCGACAAGGCGGCCGAGGCTTACCGAAAGGCGCGGGAGTACGAGGCGGGCGGCCGCAAGGCTGTCATCAAGTTGCCCAGTGGGGAGGAGGTCTCGCCCCAGGAGTTCGAACGACTTTACCTGCTCAGGGACGTCGACTGACGATTGCGGGAGGTTCAGCGTGCCGGGCCTGACCTCGGCACTGCGCTCCAGGAACAGCTCCTCGATGGTGCGGTAGCTGAGCGGGTCGCGCAGGTCTCGGTCATGGTTTCAGCCGACGGGCTTGCAGGTAAGCTCGGCGGGCGCGCAGGGCCGCCAGGGTGGCCTTGATCCTCCACAACGCGCCCATGGCCCTGATGGTGTTCTGTCCGTTCTCGTTCAGCCGTTCGATTTGCTCGACCTGCTCGGCGCAGCGCTTCTCGCCCTCTGCGATGAGGCGATTGAGGGCAGAAAGCCTGGCACCGGCCGCTCCTGCCATGGCCCGCTCCCGGCCTCTGCCTCTCGAGAACGTTCTCTATCAGAAACCAGAGAAGCCCTCGCGGTGGCTGGTGAGACTGGGTGTCATCGCGACCAATGTGGCAGCGCCATCCTACTTTCCGAGCAGGCAAGATTCGAGAAGGTCTGCGGAGTGGCGCCCTCACCAGCAGGGTACAGGTGGGACAGGTGTTACCCGAAGAAGGAATTCGAAGGTCGGGTGGTACCGGGCAGGGTACAAGGAGGTACTGGTATGTCGCTGCCAGCCCGCTGGTACCACCCTATCCCAGCTGCTGTACCACCTCAGCTGGCCCACTCTCGCCCTGCAGTACCGCCTGTACCCTCTGTACCCTCCCTGAGGAGGCTGGGCGCAAACAGCGTCTGAAGTTCGCATCACCGCTCCGTGATGATCTGCTCCAGCGGAATGTCGTGCGGCTGCGGATAAATCGTCTCCAAACGTCCGAGTTCGAAGCCAACACCGATGGTGCGCGGCCTCTCCGGCATCGCGGCAATCGTCCGATCATAGAAGCCACCGCCATAGCCCAGGCGGTAGCCCTGGCCGTCAAACCCGACCAGCGGCACAACCAGGAGGTCGGGGAAGACCGAGTCTCCGGACTCGGGCATCGGGATCTTCCAGGTGCCCTGCACCATCAGGCTGCCAGGCGACCATTCGCGGAAGACGAGCGGCTGCCCGCGTTCGACGATCACCGGTAGAGCCAAGCGTGAGCCGCGCTCGCGCATCGAGGTGAGAGCGCCTCGCGGATCATACTCGCCCCGAAACGGCCAGTAGAAGCCGATCAGCCTGCCGGCATACGGCTCCAGAGCCGCTGCCAGGACTCGCCCGATCCTCTCGCTCCAGGCTGCCCGATCCTCGGCGGAGATGCCGATGCGCTGCGCGATCAGCCTGTCTCGGGTTCCCTTGCGCCAGTCGCGGATCGTCGGCCAATCCGAATTGGACGCCGGCAAGGCCGGACCAGAGCCGGCGATCTTGGACACCTCGCTCATGGAACTCATGGTCTCGCTCCCCGCCGCTTCCTTGCCGATCTCCGAGGTCTACTGGCCATCGTAGATGCCTCGTGTGGTCAGTCTGGCTACTGCCCCCCAAAAGCGCGCAGCGGCCGTCCGGCTTCCGACCGGTGCATCATCACGGCCGTTCCCGTAGCATCATCGATCACGGCAAGCCGAGGCCCCACAGCCGCATGTAGCGACATCTCACTCCGATCCAGCACCAGATTCACGCGCTCGCACCACTCGGCGTCCGGGCTGTTGGCCGCCTCTGCTTCCCGGAGCGCCTCGGCGACCACTTGGCGAACCTCGTCCAGGAGCTGGCGCGTCAGGGGCGGCCGCGTCCTGGCCGCATACGCCTCGGTGATGATCCCGGCCCACGCGTCCGCGGAACGACTCGGGTGTGTGCTCATGTGCGGTCACCTCACCATGCGAAACAAGCACTCGGCAACAGGTGCGGCAGTTTCGACCATCCTGTCGTCACAGTTGGAGTCGTTAACTATCTCTTAACTGTCGGGTCTGACGATCTGGTTCTTCGCGGGAGGCGGCCATGACGCGGTCTCAGAAACTTCGCCTAAAGCGTTGGATCATGCGAGAGCTTGACCGGACCCTATCGAAGGCAACTTCCGGCCCGACGTGACGCTTTCACATTGAAGTTGCCCACACACCAGGCGAGAGAAGATGCGGTCCTGTACAGAATCCCATTCGGCTGGTCTGCGCTTTCGGCTGACTGACGAGCTCGAGAATATCGAAGGCCGCGATCACAGCGCCCGCTGCATCGCGCAGCAGAGTCGGATTCGACTGGACCAGCACCTTCGTTTCATCCGGGCGCTCCAGTAACATCTGAGCGGCGTGCACGACATGCCCCTCCTTCAGCGCCGTGGCTAAGGGGCAGCAGTCATGCGGCAGGTGGGATCCGTTCGGCCTATATAGGCGCCTAGCCCCACACCAACGGGCCTTGCCCAGCACGGGTCGGAAGCCCCAGAGGGCAGAAGCAGCATCGTTGTAGTAGGTCAGCCAGCCATCCGCATCAGTTGTGTAGAGCGGCGCATCGATCTGCTGAAAGACCTCGGCACGCGACGGCTCGTGGTTCCAGTTCGGACCGGGAGCATCGAAATTGGGATTGGGTTCAGACCAGTACATCGGACCTCCCACGACCGGCGGGCACGAAATGCCCGCTGCAAGCACTTCGGCTGCCCCCATCTGTCGCGGGTCCCTGGGAGCCCTGCCCATCCGCCCGGCGGCTGCGCACAGCTCTTTGGTGGACGCAAATCTGCGCCGCACTCCAGATCGTCCAGCCAAACGAGATTGTGCCTCAGAGCTTCCGGGGGCGGTTGCCCTGCGACGCCATAACCGGCTCGCGCCGGCCTGGGCTCTCCCGCAGACCTTGTACGGACAAGCAAGTGGTCTCACGGGCGGAGCCGTGAATCAAGCAAAAATCAGTGGGCCAGGAGAATGGACTCTTGCAGTGCAGCAACGAAGGGCTTGCGCCGCAGCGAAACCTGTCGCAATCTCGGACGGATGGCTTTCCTGGCTGGAAGTACCCGAGAGCTATTACACCCCACGCCCCCTGTGCTGGATGCTCAAGCCCTCTTTCATCTGGGTTGATCATCCCGGCTCGATTACCTCAGTTGAAACGACCCCTTCCCCCCGGCTACCGCTACAGCCCAGCCGCGCGGGTTGACCGCGAACCAGGGCGGGCTCACGCTTACGAGGTATGGCGCGACCTTAAGCGGGTAAAGCATGAGCGAGCAGTGGCAATATCAACTGCGGGTCTATCTGCCTGACGAGATCGTCGACACCGCCCGGACTGACCTTGGCAGCCCGGCACTCGCTCCGCTTGCCGACATTCTTGCCAAACACCATGCGACGATGATGTCGCAGTTCGATGCATTCGCAGGCTACGTCGCTGAAGCAGAACGGCACGGGATTGAGGCCTACCCGCTCTATGCCTGGACCAAAGCCACCATTGAGGACCCGGCGAAGCGGGCAAAGCACCTCAAGTCCTTCGCTCTTCATGTGAATGGCAGGGAGATTTACAGCAAAGACGAGGCGGATGCGCTCGAGGCGGACCTGCAGCCGCTCGTGGGAGGCAACTTGATCGAGCGGCTGTCAAAGCAAGACACAAATCCTGCAAACAATCCACAGCCGCCGGAGCAGTACCGGCAACGCAAAATCACCTAAGCTCCAAGAGGTTTCGTCACCTCCACTGGCGGTCATGCCCCGAGAGAGCGCCCAACCACCAACTCTTCGAAGAGGTCCGACGCATCCATTCCGGGCATCAAGGTCGCTACGGTGCGCCTCGCGTGCATGCCGCCTTGCGGGCTGAAGGCCGGTCGGCCAGCCTCGAATGGGTGGAGCGCCTGACGCGCCCTCACGGCACCTCGAATTCTACCAGCTTATGGTCACTCGAAGAACTCGACGGGCGTTCCCTTCTCTACCATGCCGGCCAGTTGCAGGGCGTCCCAATTTGTTAGGCGGACGCAGCCATGAGAAGCGCTCTTGCCGACCTTGTCGGGTTCTGGCGTAGCATGGATGCCGTATCCTTCGCCGGTCAATGCGATCCAGACGAGCCCGACAGGATTGTTGGGGCCGGGCTTGATCGTGAACTTCTCCTGCGCTTCGACGCCCTTAAATTTGTAATCCGGGTTGTAGGTGTAGTTTGGGTTCGTCACGATCTTTGTCACCTTGGAGAGACCGCTCGGTGCAGGCTTCTCCGTGCTCCCGATCGAGGCGGGATAGAACGCAATGAGCTTACCCTCTTTGTCGAGAACGCGAACATCATGACTGCTCTTGCCGACTTCGATCTTGGACGCCTTCACCTTCTGCTTGTCATTCAGGGTTGAGACATTCGCGACTGCGATCGCAACCCCAGCTACGTCAAGCTTCTTGCCTTTGTTCAGGATTTTCAGGAGCGATTCGCTCATGTGGAATTTCTCGGCCAGAAGCTCAGTCGGGCTCGTGTAGCCGAGCCGATCTAAGGCAGCCTGTTCTTCGAGCTTCGGCGGGATTTTCTCGGTGAAGGGGCCTTTCACATCCTCTTCCGTGAGGGTGTAATCCGTGATCGCCTGATCCGGGGAGAGCTCCTTCAGCTTGCTCCAGGTCTCCTGGTTGAGCCTGCCAGACGGTCGAAGCCCATTCTCCTTCTGAAATGCCGCAATCGCCTTGCGCACGTTCTCGCCATCTGAGCCATCGATGACGCCCGGAGAAAAGTGCGCGCGATCGAGCAACACTTCAGCCCTGGTCAGGACAGCTTTGTTCCGATCTCCTAATTTGCCCCGGAATTCTGCCTTGTTGACAGCATCGGAAGATAGACCCCTCTCCTTTGCCAAGGCTTCCGCCCCGCTCGCCAGGCAGCAAGCGATCAGGACAATTGGAGCGCACCTCATGGATTGTCTCTCTTCCGTGCATTGAACCTTGGTAATCCTCGAGACGTTAAGTGGTTCCAAACGGTGCGTGAGCCGGTCTACTCTATTGTAGATTGTAGCTCGCAAGGTATGAGTTTCGGGTTTTGCCTGGAGGATGTGGCGGAGCGTGCGTGCCGACCGTAGGGACGGACGTTGAGGAGGGCTCGCCCCTGCATCTCGCGCCGCTGAGCCCGGGATGCAGCGAATCTATTGAGGCCTGATAGGGACCAATCTCCCTTGCGGGGGTACAGGCAGCACAGGAGGCTCGAGGGGGAATTCATCGAATGGGGTGGTGCCGACGTTGAGGCCCCGAGGCCTTGGACTGGCAAGCGAAGCGTCGATAGACGGTCCGGGGTTTAACAGTGAACCGGCCCCAGGGAGGCCCCGGCCGAGGAATGGGTCAATGCTCGATTAACCAGAGCAATTTATTGTTAAGGTTGCCGAAACAGCGGTGACGGCCGCCTGGTTGGTGGGCATCAAGGCAGGGCGCTTCTGGCCTGCCGTGTCGGATTGCCGGCGGGTTTGGACGATTGGGGCGGGCTCATGCGCGTGCTGCTGGTTGAGGATGAGGTCTCAGTGGCGCAGAGCATCGAGCTGATGCTGAAGTCCGAGAATTTCAACACCTACACCACCGATCTCGGTGAGGAGGGTGTCGATCTCGGCAAGCTGTACGATTACGACATCATCCTGCTCGACCTGAACCTGCCCGACATGTCGGGCTACGAGGTCCTGCGCTCGCTCCGCGTCGCCAAGGTCAAGACGCCGATCCTGATCCTGTCCGGCATGGCCGGCATCGAGGACAAGGTGAAGGGCCTCGGCTTCGGCGCCGACGATTACCTGACGAAGCCCTTCCACAAGGACGAGCTCGTCGCCCGCATCCACGCCATCGTGCGCCGCTCGAAGGGCCACAGCGAGCAGGTGATCGCCTGTGACGATCTCATGGTGAACCTCGGGGAGCAGCAAGCCTGGATCGCCGGCCATCGCGTCCACCTGACCGGCAAGGAGTACCAGCTGCTTGAGATGCTGGCTCTGCGAAAGGGCTCGACCCTGACCAAGGAGATGATCCTCAGCCAGCTCTACGGCGGCATGGACGAGCCTGAGATCAAGATCATCGACGTCTTCATCTGCAAGCTGCGCCGGAAGCTGGCCAACGCCTCGGGCGGCAGGAACTACATCGAGACGGTCTGGGGCCGTGGCTATCATCTGCGCGAGCCCCTGCCCTGCTCCGCCGTCGGTTGAGCGCTGCCGCTACGCCTTCTCTCCTGGCTCTGAGGCCAGCGTGCTGATGGCGGAGAGGGGAAGGCCGAAATGCTTGGCCACCTGGGTCGGCTTCACACCTGCCGACAGAGCAGCCCGGATTGCATTGCGCTTGCCGCTCTGGATCGGCGCTGCTGCCGCTGGCCTGCGGCCGGAGCGCGGCCTGGACCTCTGTGGCCTCAGCCGCTCCAAGGTGCCTGCGAGTTCCTCGACCGCTCGCTCGAGCTCCGGTCGTACCGGACGACCTTGCGACGTACTGACCCGTTCTACCAGCTCTCCGGCCAGTCCTGTCGCCCAGCGGGCGAGCTCACGATCCGACAACTCGGCCCATTGCGGAGAGGCTGCCGGGGGCGCGGCCGGACGGGCATGGACAAGCGTTGGTCGTCTAGACGCGGGCTGTACGTAGCCAAACAGGTCGCCGGCTGACGCTGAGGGATGGGTCTGTCTCATGCGCTGAAGATGGATCGGCAAGGGCAGGTTCGCAAACCTTCCACCGTCCGGCCAGAGTTTCAGTACCGATCCAGACCGGACGGCGGCGGGACTTCTGCAGCAAAGCCAGTCCGCTGCTTTGAAGTTGGGCTCTGCAGCTGCTTCCAGCCTCCGAGGCGTCGGCTCCCACCACGGACGCACATTTACCCGGCGCGATCGATGGCTGGGAGCTAGCGCACAGATCGCGGAGCCTTCGGCCGGAGCTCGCACTCGTGCTGATGTCCGGGCACTCGGACCAGACGGCGGGTCCGCTGTCGGATGGTGCAGAATTTATCTTCAAGCCGAACGTCGTAGCCAACCTCGTTCCGATGCTGCCACGCATGATAGGTAAAGGTTGACCAGCAGCGACAAGGATCGCGGCAAGTAGCCCCACTCGCATCGCATATGGATGAATGCGGCAGGCCTGCTCGGCCCTCCACTGCCAGCGCGCCTCGGCTCTGACGCGATCGTTCGCGCCACCGCAGGGGTACGAGAGTGGAAAGCGGAATGTGTCAGGCTAACGCGCGACGGAATGACTGCTCCTGTGATAGCGGCGCCAGCGCCTTGAGGCCGCGATCACCCTCCGCCGATGCCGGTGATCACCTTCCCGGTGCCGTTGCACTCCGGGCAGGTCTTCGCCTCGACCTGACCGGATCCTGCGCAGCGCGGGCACAGTTTCTCGCCCGTGCCGGGTGTTCCCGGCCGAGCTTCATCTCCGGGCTTCGTGGGCTCTGAGCTCGTCATAGGGCCTCCCCTTCCAACGTTGGAAGAAGCCGCTCGCAACCGGCAATGAGCGGATCACGATCTCGATATTTGCGTTGTCGCCAGTGTTCGTAGCCGAGCCATCGTCAGGGTGAGCGCCCGGCGCGCTTCACCGCACTGGCGTCCAACAGCGGACAGGAAGCCAAATGGACGCCCGGACCGACCCCTCTCTGCACGCGTCGGAACTCACCTGGCGCGGCCTGCTGCTCGGCGCCGGCATCATCGCCATCTTCATGGCCGCCAACGTCTACATGGGCCTGAAGACCGGAATGACGTTCTCGTCCTCGATCCCGGCCGCAATGATCTCCATGGGTTTGCTGCGCCTGTTCGGGAACACAAACATCCTGGAGAACAATATCGTGCAGACGCAGGCTTCAGCAGCCGGCACCCTCTGCAACGTTATCCTCGTCTTACCCGGCCTCGTCCTGATCGGCCATTGGCAGGGCTTCCCCTTCTGGCAGACGACGGCCGTCTGCCTCCTCGGCGGTTTGCTCGGCGTCGCGTATTCCATCCCGCTTCGGCGCGCGATGGTCGCCGACGGCAAGCTGCCCTACCCCGAGGGCAAAGCCGCAGCCGAGGTTCTGCATGCGGGCGAGGCGGGCGACGGCGGCAGAGGCTTGCGCGATCTCCTCGGCGCATCAGCGGTGGCCGGCACGATTGCTCTTGCCACGAGTGGCCTCAAGCTCCTCGCGGAGGGCATTCACGCGACCGCCAGCGCCGGTCCCGCCATCTTCCGCCTCGGCACCGGCTTCTCCCTCGCGCTTGTCGGGGTCGGCTATCTCGTTGGCATCGGCGCGTGTCTCGCGTTGCTGGCCGGTGTTGCCATTGCTTGGGGGATAGCGGTCCCTCTTCTCACGGCCTTCGGAGAGGGGCATGGGGCCACGCCGGCAGAGATCGCCGAGGCAGTCTGGTTGGAGCAGGTCCGGCTGATCGGAGCAGGCATCATCGCAGTCGGTGGCGTCTGGACCGTCGGCACGCTCGCCTCGCCCATTCTCGCCAGCATCCGCTCGGCCCTCGACACCGCCCGTGCCGCGCGCTCCGGTCAGGCTCTTCGCGACTTGCCGCGCCAGGACCGCGACCTTCCCATCACCTGGGTCGCTGCCGCTGCGGCTGGTCTGGCGCTGCCGCTGGCAGGTCTCATCGCCTGGTTTGCTGCCGGTACGGGGCTTGGCCGCCTTTATTCCGTGTTGATCGTCACGGCTTCACTCTTCATCGTTTCGTTTGAGTTTCTGATGGCAGCCGCCTGTGGGTACCTGGCAGGCCTTCTCGGCTCATCGTCGAGCCCGATCTCAGGCATCGGCATCCTCACGACCATAGTCGTGGCAATCCTCTTACCGGTCCTCATCGGCCGCGCCGCTGGGCCCGAGGGAGGCCGCTTCGTGATCGGCATGGCGCTGCTCGTCGCCTCCGTGATCGTCACCATCGCCTCGATCGCCAACGACAACCTTCAGGACCTCAAGACTGGTCAGCTCGTCGGCGCGACACCGTGGCGTCAGCAGATTGCACTGATCGTGGGCGTCAGCATCGGTGCGCTGGTGATCGCGCCGCTGCTCTCGCTACTTTATCAGGCCTACGGCTTCGTCGGATCGATGCCGCGGGAAGGCATGCAGGCGAGCGCCGCGCTCCCGGCACCTCAGGCCGCCCTGATAACGCAGATCGCCAGCGGCATCGTCCACGGGCAGCTACCCTGGACCATGGTCCTGATCGGCATGGGACTGGGTGCCGTGTTCGTCGGGATTGAGGCTTGGCTGCGCCGCCGGAACCTCTCGTTCCCCGCCCTGACGGTCGGGATCGGCATGTACCTGCCACTCAACGTGGAGATGACGATTGCGGTTGGAGGCGTCATCAGCTGGCTGAGTACACGCTCTCTCCAGCATCAGGCTCGGGCTCGAGCGCAAACAGTCGAGACGGTCGTCGAGCCCGTGCACCGCCGCGGCATTCTCCTGGCTTCAGGCTTCCTGGTCGGCGAGAGCTTTGTCGGTGTGCTCTTGGCGGCGGCCGACACGATCACGGGGCGCAACTCCTCGCTGGCCGTTGCTGGCCCTGACTTCGCCGCCTTTGCCACTTGGCTTGGGGCCATCACATTCGTGACCGCGCTCGTTCTGTTCTATTTGTTGGTCTCTCGCGCACCGACGCCCGCTATATCGACCCGAGGCTAGATCTCCGGCCAAGGCCCGGTCGTCCTTTTTATTTTCGCGAACGTGACTGGCCGCCCGGGGGCCCAGTTTGCGAAGCAGTGCGGCAGGAGTGGCCGAACGCGATGTGACGCCCGCAGCAGCGCTATGACCGATCGCTGCCGTGCCGCTTGGCGGGTGAGATCGCCTGCATCGGAAGATGCCCCTCGGTGTCCGTCAGCGAGTGACGCATGCGTCCGAATACCCATCTCGGGCAATGTAGGCCCCCATGCCTGGCCTCAACGCTATCGCATCCCGGCGGTGAGTCGGGCCAAGATGGCACGGTTGCGCTGCATCGGTTGTATCAATGAGGTGTGGAGCAGAGATGGACCAGAAGGACACCGCGGAGCAGACGAAACAGGCGGCACAGCACACGGCAGCTGCCGCGCAGGTCACCAAGGACAGTGCCGACCGAAGAACCGAGCTGGCAGCAGACCGGACCGTTTTCGCGGCCGAGCGCACCTACGCAGCGTGGGTGCGCACCGGCCTGGTTGCCCTCGCCAGCGGCATCGGAGCCAAGAAGCTGCTGGAGGGAGTTGTGCCGGGCTGGATGATCATCGGTTTCGGAACCGTCCTGATCCTCTTCAGCGCCTTCTGCTTCGTCGCGGGCGTGTGGCGCCAGCTGTTCGTCGGCGCGCCACCTCCGAACCCAGACGTCCCGCGCTTGCCGCCTGCGGTCCTTGTCGCCGTCAACAGCTTCCTGGCCCTGGTTGCTCTCACCGCGATCGCCGGCATCTGGTTCGGGTAGACCCCTGACATGCTCGCGCCGGGCGGACTTCGAGCGGCCGCGCTCTTCAGGCCGGGTACAACCGGGGCATTGCTATAGTGATCGTGTTCCTCTTGTCCCTGTTATCCCCGGGGTTGCCCCCTCCGTCGAAGGGCAAAGGCCGTTTCCGACGGGCGTACCCTCCCGAGGGCTCCTTGGCTTCATGCGACGAGCCCAATGCGGCCGACGTTCTGGCTCGGCACGGTCGCGATCTGACTGTGCCGCTCGCTGCCGCAGATGCGGCCCTCTACCCGACCCTCCTGTCGTGCCTCGGTCTGCAGACGATCACGGTTCTCAGGTCGCGGATTTCGCAAACCGTGCGATGATGGTTGGGCGACAAGAGGAGGTTGAACATGGCCTCGGAGAAAAAGCACGGAAACCGCGAAGCCAAGAAGCCGAAGAAGCCGGTACCGAAGACGATTGCGGCAGCGCCATCCACGAAGGACATGGTCAGCGCGGCCGTCAAATCGGCCAATCGGAAATAGGGCTCAGGTCCACCTCGCGAGCCCAACGGCTGCGGCCGACGGGGTGCGCCTCGGCGCCCGTCAAGCGTACTTCGGGTGTTTGTCTGGCCTACGACCAAGTGGCTGGTCGAGAACGCGCGTGTACACCGGACCGCATCGGCTCCCGGCCACCATCAATAAGGGGGCAGGCCTCCGCCGTTGCAGGCTGATATACGCAGATTACGGATGTCGGGCCGGCGCAGCAGAGTACGTCTCACTGGCTCGCCTGTGTTGAGCAGCAGCTACGGCCTGTTCGGCCTTGAACGTGTTCCGTGTGCGGGCGTTTTGCTCCTCCTGATTGGGAGGAGTGATGCTGGACGACGCAGAATGGAGAAAGCTGGAGCCGCTGATCGAGGCGTGCCGGCCGAGGGGCAAGACGCCGCCGCAGGATCTGCGCCGCACGATCTCGGCCATCCTCTGGCGGCATCAGAACGGGGCCAAGTGGCGA
>NZ_JBAWTG010000142.1:0-11433 GCF_037106235.1 Methylobacterium nigriterrae
GTTTCGGGCATGAAAAAGCACGCTAAGTCATTGACTAAGCGGGCAAAATCTGTGGTGAGCGCGCTGGGACTCGAACCCAGGACCTACAGATTAAAAGTCCATTGCTCTGTGCTAGCCGGTCGCACCGACATGGCGCAGGCCGCCTGACCGTAACACTGCTCTCTCCAGTCCAGAGACGCGCTCGTCAGGGCCGAGATCCCCTGCCCCTCCGGCAATGAGCCCGCCACAGCCGCCTGAACCACGTCGGGGGCCAGAAACGCCAGGTTGAGCGTCATGCGCACCGAACGTTCGCTGCAGCCCTCCTGTCGCGCAATCTCGCCCGTGTCCTGCACGCGTCCAGTGAGCAGATCGTCCAGCCACAGGCGTGCCTTGGCAATCCCCTCCACAAGCCGCGCCCGCGTCTCGGAGCGCATCATAGGCCGCTCGTGACCGTTGCCTTCCGCCGGGATCACCGCACGTCGGCGCCGGCCTGCTTTGGCCAACCAGGGTACAAGAATGGGCTCAGGCTGCTCCTCCCCTCCGTTGTGCGCCAGAAGGTGAACGGCCAGCTGACCAGGCCGCACGACAACACGCCTGATCTGCGCTGCCAGGCTCACAGCATCAGAGCAAGCCGACGCGCCCTCCCCGCTCCCGCTGAGCGCGCAGAGCACAGCCTGCTCGATCTCCGGCGCAGGCACTCGCGCGACCGAGCCCGCCTCCTCGCGCCGGCCCTCCTGCAGCGCACGCGAGACGTAGTAGCGGTAGCGCAGGGCTCCTTTCTTCGCGCTGCTCGGCGTCATCCGATTGCCCCGGTCATCGTAGAGCAAGCCTTTCAGCAGCGAGCCTGTGTTGGCCCGCCCTGCCCCATCCGCCTGAGCCTTGGCCGAGAGCGCCGCCTGCACGTCCTCGAACAGCTCACGAGAAACGATCGCCTCATGCTCGCCCCTGTAGTGCTGGCCCTTGTGGATCACCTCGCCGATGTAGGTCCGATTTCGCAGCAGATAGCCAAGCGGGCCCTTGCTGAAGGGAAGGCCGCCCCGGCTGCTGCCGTCCCGCCGAGGCGAGACCTTCGTCAGCACACCGCGCTCGCGCAGATCGGCCGCGAGCGCGTTCAGACAGCCAAGCTCGAGATAGCGCGCGAAGATCGCCCGTACCTGCTCGGCCTCGACTGGATCGATGACAAGCTTCTTCTCGCGCACCGCGTAGCCGAACGGCACGGGGCCACCCATGCGCAGGCCCTTCTTCTTGGAGGCCGCGATCTTGTCGCGGATGCGCTCGGCCGTGACCTCCCGCTCGAACTGCGCAAACGACAGGAGCACGTTGAGCGTCAGTCGCCCCATGCTGGTCGTGGTGTTGAAGGCCTGCGTCACCGAGACGAACGAGACGCCGTGCGCGTCGAACAGCTCCACCAGCTTGGCAAAATCCGAGAGCGCCCGGGTGAGCCGGTCGACCTTGTAGACCACGATCACGTCGACGCGGCCTGCCTGCACCTCGGAAAGCAGCCGCTGCAGGGCTGGCCGCTCCAAGCTGCCGCCCGAGTAGCCGCCGTCGTCGTACGCGTCAGGCAGGAGCCGCCAGCCCTCGTGCGCTTGGCTCTTGACGTAGGCTTCGGCGGCCTCGCGCTGGTTGTCGAGCGAGTTGAATTCCTGCTCGAGGCCCTGCTCAGTGGATTTGCGCGTGTAGATTGCGCAGCGTAGCGCCTTGGCGGGTGCGATGCTCTTCACGACCGCCCTCCCCCGGTGGACATGCCAGGCTTGTCGCGCAGGCCGAAGAAGCGCGGCCCGTTCCAGCGCGTGCCAGTGATCGCGCGGGCCACCTCGGACAGGCTGGTGTAGGTGCCTCCCACCCAGGCAAAGCCCTCGGCCAGCACCGTGACGGTGTGCACCTGTCCCGCGTGCTCGCGCACCAGCAGCGTGCCGGGCCTGAGACCCGGACCTGGAGCGGGCGGAATGGTGGGGGCTGCCTTGGGCCTGCGGCTTCGCTCGTCAGCCGCACGCCGGCGCAGCCTCTCGCGAGCGAGGCGGTCGAGCAGGCGGGCGGTGTCACGATCGAGATCACCCAACTGCTTGGCCTGGAGCCGGTAGGCGAGCAGGCGCAGCAGCAGGGCCCGGGAGAGCTGGGGCGGAGGCGCGCTGCGCAGGCGCTGTCGCCAGCGGCTGCGCAGGGCAGCCAAGTCCAGCGTGGCGAGCGCGGCGATCTCCCGCTCAAGGTCAGATCCGGGCTGCAAGGCGACGGGTTGCGGAGTGGCGGGCATCGCTTGGCTCCTGACTCAGCTTGCCGCCTGCTCGGCTACGGCGGCTGTCGCTGCTGGCTCGGCCGCGAGGCGGTAGAACGTCTGGCTGTCCTCGTTCCTGTCGCGCGAGAGGCTGTAGCCGCGTTTGCGTAAGCCCGTGAGCGCGGCCCGTGTGGAGTGTGGCAGCCAGCCAGTGGCGCCGATCAGATCCTCCAGCGTGGCGCCCTGCTCCCGCCGCAGCAGCGCCAGCACGAGTGCCTGCTTCGTGCCTGGCCGCGGCTGCCCCTGGGCAGCGATGGATGGCTCCTCATCCGTAAGCGACGAGGCTGCTGACTCCGGAGCCTCAGGCCGAAGCTCAGCTAGGCCGGCCGGCGTGAGGCGCAGGCCAATGGGTCCGCTAGCCTCGTTGCCCCAGCAAGGCTGTTCGGCCGTGACCGTGACCAGCTCGGCGATCTCGAAGCGAATCAGTTTTGCCGCGAGGGCCTTGGCGGCCCGGGGGCTCAGCCCTTCGGGGCAGGCGAGCAGGTGATCCTCGCGGGCGGCTGCTGAGCGGAGCAGGGTGAGCTGTGTCGGGTGTAGACGCATGGTGGTCCTGCGATGGTTGGGACAGCTTGGGCTGCCACCACCGCAACCCTGCGGACCAGCATAGGTCAGCAGGGGATCTGAGCCGCCGCATCGGGCTGCTCGGGACGCCAGCATGTCCGCTCCGTTCGCAGCCGAAGTCCAGTCGAGAGTGCGGGCTGTGGACAACGAGCTGATTCGCCCCATCCCGCGAACGGCGTCTCGGAGAATTCGCAAACGAGTCTCCTGGCGCGCGGGCTCGGCGAGCATGGAAGATGCACGCGGTGGCGCCGAGAAAGGGCCCGCAAAGGCGCCCCAAACGGGCTACGCTGAAGGGGCGGAGAGCGGGCGCCAGAATGCCTGTTTTCGGCTAAGTACCTGAGATCACGATGATCTCTGGTGCGCTCGGAAACAATGCCGTTTGTGAGGAGTGGGTGGTGGTGCAGGCAGTCGGCTGAGAACCGGTCTCTGCCTCCCCTTCCCTGCTCTGAGGGAAATCTGCAGGGAAAATCGCATGCTCACGCTCGCCGATGCGAGCTGGAAGGAACCCGGCGCGCCCTACCCCGCAGACGATCCTACGTCAACATTCCTGCCATAGGCTTTTTAGCTTGACGGGCGTTGGGCCTGTGATAAGCGTGATCTCAGTGCCGGACGCTGATTCGGCGCACGTCCAGCAGCAGCACCCTCGGGAGCACTTTGCGGACGACCTTGGCTCCTTGCCGGGCCAGCCTCTCCTGTGACCGGAACGGTTGCAGGCGAACCGTTGCCGAGAACCGCTCGGCAACGGGGTCGATCCTCTGCTCTCGAAGGTACTCGCTATGTCCCCTCGCCTTTCCTCTGCTGCCCTCCACGCTTCCCATAGGCGCGCACCTCAGTCTGCCTTTCGCGGCCTGAAGCTTGCCGTGGCGTACTGTCCACTCGACAGCCTGCGCAGCTACCAGCGCAACGCCCGCACGCATTCCGAGCGCCAGATCGAGCAGATCGCCGAGTCCATCCGGGCATTCGGCTTCATCAGCCCAATCGTCGCGGACGAGACGGGCGAGATCATCGCGGGCCATGGCCGCCTCGCCGCGGCCCGCCTGCTCGGATCGTCCCAGGTGCCGGTGGTGCGGATCGAGCACCTGAGTGACGCTCAGAAGCGTGCCCTGCGCTTGGCCGATAACCGGCTCGCCGAGCTGGCCGGCTGGGATGAGACGCTGCTTGCCCTCGAGTTCAAGGACCTGCTCGCGGTTGAGCTGACCCTCGACATCGACTTCGATCTCGCGGTGACCGGGTTCTCCGCGCCGCAGGTCGATCGGCTCGTCGAGGCGGCTTCGGCCCCGACCAGTCGTGATGACGTGCTGCCAAATGAGAGCGAGACACTTCCCCGCGTCTCTCAGCTTGGCGATCTCTGGGCGCTGGGCGAGCACCGCATCCTGTGCGGCGATGCCCAGGATCGCGCCAGCTATGAGCAGTTGCTCGGACCTGAGCGGGCCACCATGGCGATTCACGACTTCCCGTACGATCTCAAAATCAGCGGGCATGTCGCCAAGCGGGGCCGCCACCGCGAGTTCGTCATGGGCAGCGGTGAGATGGGCGAACGCTTCACGCCTTTCCTGGCCGGCTGCCTGACCCACACCGCCGCTGTCCTGCGCCCCGGAGGGCTCGTCTACGGCTTCATGGACTGGCGGCACATGACCGAACTTGCGACAGCAGGGCGCGAGGCTGGCTTGGAGCTGAAGAACCTCTGCGTCTGGGACAAGGGCACGGGCGCGATGGGAAGCCTGTACCGGTCACAGCACGAGCTCGTCTTCCTCTTCAAGGAACCCTCGGGCGCGCACGTCAACAACGTCCAGCTCGGTAGGTTCGGGCGAAACCGCACGAACCTGTGGTCGTGTCCGGGGGCACCAAGCCTGAGGCGTGAGCTCGAGCTGCATCCCACGCCCAAGCCCGTCATCCTCATTGCCGAGGCGATCCGAGACGCCTCAAACCGCAACGACATTGTCCTGGACGCCTTCTCTGGCTCGGGTACCACAATCATCGCGGCAGCCAAGACGGGCCGGCGTGCCCGCGTACTGGAGCTTGACCCGGCTTACGTCGATGTCGCCATCCGGCGCTGGGAGAGCTGGGCGGGTGATCGCGCTGTTCACCTGGCGACCGGCCTGAGCTTCGAGGCGCTCGCCGCCGACCGTCAGGGTGGCTCCGGCGCTCCGCCGCCTCCTGCGCGCTCCACTGAGCTCTCGGTCCCAATGCGATCGCGCCAAACAGGCCGGAGGGCTGCGGCGACGGTGAGCGAGACGGCGCAGATCGCCCTCCCCCGTCAATCGTGATCGTGCAGGTTGGTGAGGACGACGGCGATGAGCAAGTCGAAGAACACGTCCCCTCTGGCGGGGCACCCCCCTGAGAGCTTCGAGATCGGGCGGGGCAGGCCACCTCGGCACACCCAGTTCAAGCCTGGCCAATCCGGCAATCCGGGCGGGCGCCGAAAGGGTAGCCGCAATCTCAAGACCGTGTTGGAGGCGGTCATGTCCAGCACCATCGAGATCTCCGAGAACGGCCGCAAGCGGCAGGTCTCGATCGCGGAAGCGCTGCTCAAGCGCCAAGTCCAAGAGGGGCTGCGCGGGCAGCTGCGCGCGATCGAGAATCTGCTCGACCGCTACGAGAAGTATGTCGAAGCGGAAGCCGAAGCGGAGGAGGAGATGCCCGCCGAGGATCAGGCGATTCTGGCGCGCGCGCTGGCCTCGCGCCGCCTGACGCCGTTCGCAGACCCCCCTGCAGATCGTCCGGATGAGGTCAGCTCCGCCCGGCAAGTCACCGGGAACGACGGCACAGACCAGAGAAAGCCAACCGATGGGGAGGCTGATGATGCGTGAGCCATCATCGCGCCTGCTCCGGGCTGCACTGCGCGAAGACCTCTCGTGCTTCGTCCAGAAAACCTTCTGCACGTTGGAGCCCGGCACAGACTACGAGCACAATTGGCACATCGATCATCTGTGCTGGCAGCTGACCCGGGTGGCACGCGGCGAGGTGCGCCGGCTCATCATCACCGTGCCGCCGCGCTCGATGAAGTCGATCACCGTCTCGGTTGGCTTCACGGCCTGGTTGCTCGGCCATGATCCGAGGCGGCGGATCATCTGTGTCTCGTACGCCGATGAACTCGCGCGTAAGCTCAGCGTCGACACCCGGATCGTGCTCGACAGCCCGTGGTACCGGAGGCTGTTTCCGCGCATGCGCCTGACGGCCAAGCGACCTCGTGCAGCCGAACTCGTCACGACCGAGCAGGGCTACCGCTTCGCGGCTGGGATGAGCGGCGCGGTTCTCGGCCGCGGGGCCGACCTCATCGTCATCGACGATCCGATCAAGGCGAGCGACGCCTTGTCCGAGAAGGAGCGGCGCCGGGTCAACGAGGCCTTCGACACGACGCTGTTCACCCGTCTGAACGATAAGCAGACCGGCGCGATCGTGATCGTCATGCAGCGTCTGCACGAGGATGATCTCGTCGGGCACGTGCTGGCGCGAGGCGATTGGGAGGTGGTCTCGTTGCCGGCCATCGCTACGGACGATCAGCATTATCAGCTGAGCGACGATCCGCGCGATCATTACGTGCGTCGCGCTGGTGACATTCTGCATCCGGCGCGCGAGCCGCACCAAGTCCTTGAGGAGATCCGCCGCGCCCAAGGCAGCCTGGTATTCTCGTCCCAGTATCAGCAAGCGCCGGTGCCGCCGCAGGGCAACATCGTCCGCCGGGAATGGCTGCGCAGCTACGCCCAGGCACCGGCCTCGTTCGATCTCCTGATCGCGAGCTGGGACACGGCCTCGACCTTGTCGGCGAGTTCAGACTATTCAGTCGGTTCGGTCTGGGGTGCGCGCGGCCTCGACTTCTATCTCCTCGAGGTTGTGCGCGGCCGCTACGAGGTACCCGAGCTGCGCCGTCAGGTCATCGACCTCGCCGAGCGGTGGCAGGTCAACCAGACGGTGATCGAGGACACCGACATTGGGCGCGCGATCACCCAAGATCTGCGGCGCACGGGATCCTATCGCACGATCCTGAAGCGCGCTCGCTTCGACAAGGAGGCCAGGTTCCTGGCGCAGTCGGCGCGGTTTGAGGCGGGTCAGGTGCACGTGCCCAAGGAGGCACCGTGGCTGGCTGCCTGGCTCGGCGAGCTTCTGGCCTTCCCGAGTGCGCGCCATGATGACCAGGTGGACTCGACGAGCCAGGCGCTGGATTACTTGTCCGCGCGCATGTTCCCGGTGGTGGCGGCGCGCCGGGTGCGCGAGCGTCCAAACGGGAATGAGCGCCCGGCGGGCTGCAGAATGGGGTCGCGGCAGGATGCCTGATGTATCGGTCGCGGGGAGCTTACGTTGGCTCAGTAGAGCCCATTTTGCGGTCTGGAATGGGACCGCTCAGGCCCGCTAAGCCGTTGAAATTGCGTGCCCCACCGCGACTACGGCCTGTGATCGCTTGAACCACCCGATGCGGTGAGCGTTTCGCCTCTCCTGGACGAGGAGGAGCGATGCTGTCGGACGCGCAATGGGCCGAGTTGGAGCCACTCGTTGAGGCATGTCGGCCGAAGGGCAAGACGCCGCCCCAGGATCTGCGCCGCACCGTCTCGGCCATCCTCTGGCGGCATCAGAACGGCGCCAAGTGGCGCGCCGTGCCAGCTGAACTCGGACCCTGGTGGCGTGCCGCTCAGGTCTTCATCCGGTGGGCACGTGCCGGCGTCTGGGAGCGGCTCCTCAGCCTTGTCCAAGAGCGCGGTGTGCAGCTCGGCATGGTGTTCCTCGACGGCACCAGCGTGCGCGCTCACCAGAAGGCGGCTGGAGCCGCGCGAAGGGGGGATCTCAAGCTGAGCGAGACCATCGTGAGGCGCTTGGCCGCTCTCGTGGCGGCTATGGGACCAAGGCTTGCGTGATCGCCGATGGCGCGGGTCGCGCCATCGCCTTCCGGATCGCGCCTGGGCAAGCGCATGAGCTGCCTCAGGCCATCCCGCTGCTCGATCAGCTGCCGGGCGTGCCGAGATGGGTGGTAGCCGACCGCGGCTACACCAGCCATCGCTTCCGCGAGCACATCTGGGGCATGGGGGCACGGCCTGCGATCCCGCCGCAGCGGCATGAGGCTCCTGTCGCTTGCCCGGAGTGGATCTACAACAACCGCAACCGGGTCGAGCGTCTCTGGGCGCGATTGAAGGAGTGGCGCGCTGTTGCCACGCGCTACGAGAAGACCGCCACCAGCTTCGCCGGTGTCCTCTGCCTTGCCGCCGCACTCGACTGGCTCAAGCCATAACAGGCCGTAGTGGCCTGAGTTAGAAATGTAAGTGCATTTGCGGGTCGTGGGAGCAGGCTGGACGCACCGAGCCAGGAGGTGCGCCATGTCGCGTGGACCGCAAGCTGTCGCTCTGAATGTGGTCCGGCGGGAGCGCACGACGCGTGTTGAGACGGTGCGGGACACGATCCGGCGGGATGAGGTCGAGATCTCGAACGCGAGCGGGCGCTCCGGCAACAGGCGGGCTGCCCTCGCCTACAGCCGCAAGTAGGTGCGGGCAGCCGACACAAGCGGGCTGCGGTCGCTGTACCGACCGCAGCCTTGCTCTTTGTGAGCTGACTCAAAGCCGTTCCGCATGATTAGGGTGTCACGGCTGGCGAGTGTAGGTCCTTATACCAGCGGGCGTCGATTGAGACTCACGGAGTTCGCAGTAGGCGGCGGGGCTTTGTCACGTTGTTGGACATGCTCGCAGGGAGACCCGTACTTGCCTTGCCAGTTTCAAGCGGCCACGCCAGCCGCACGGCGCCACGCCTCGAACGCCTCGACTCGGAACAGCCGGTGGGCGCGAGCCGATACAAGGTGACGGGGAACGGTGAAAGTGTTGTAGGTGGCTGCGTGTATCGAGAGAAAAAGCTGGGCTGAGCCCGGTGACTTGAAGCCTTGCTGCTTCCGTTCTCGCCGTCTCACCGGCAGATGCGAGCTCTCGGCCCGGTTGTTGGCCCGCTTGCGCTGGACATGAGCCGCCCTGTTCAGCTGCTGCTCTCGAAGCGCGGCACCATAGGACGGGCATTTGTCCGTAACCCACGTTTCCGGTGTCATGCCCTGCTTCTTCAGCAGCTTACGCATGAGCTTTTGGGCAGCGCACCTGTCGCGCTTGGCCTGGACCAACACGTCCAGCACCTCGCCTTCGGCATCAACGGCCCGCCAGAGATACATCTGCTTGCCGCCGATGCGGACGAACACCTCGTCGAGGTGCCAGCGCGCGTGCGGCTTTGGCCGCCGCGCCCGCAGCCCGCGGGCGATCAGCGGGCCGAAGGTCAGGACCCAGCGCCGGATGCTCTCGTACATGACGGTGATGCCGCGCTCGGCCAAGAGCTCCTCGACATCGCGGAAGCTGAGCGTGAAGCGCAGATACATCCAGACGGCGCGCTGGATGATGTCGGACGGGAAGCAGTAGCCGGAGTAGGAGAGCAGCCTCATGCGCCCGGCTACGATGCACGCTGGACCTCCGCAAGCCGGCGGGCGCGAACGTGACAAGCCCCGACCACAGGCTCTCGCCGCAGACATCTCCCCCCGTCCCGCAGCGCAGTCCGCGAGCGCGATTAGGCGTCACGCCCCTCGGCCTGAAGAGCCAACGATTGGGCGCGCATCCTCGATCTCCCGCAACGTGGCCTCGGCGCTGGTCGTGTCCTGCCCGATCTGTAAATGGACAGTATCGAGCTGAAATCACATCTTAGCTTTTATCACGTACTGGTTGAGAGGCTCGATCCCATCTTTACTAATTTACCTCCTTCTGGGGTTTCCGCTTCAATCGCGGCGTTTACGAACTTTGCCGCAAGACAGCGTAGAGCTGCGATGCGGCGATCGGACTCAAACCGCCCATTGGATCGAGAAGACGCTTTGATGTCGACGGCCGCGGTTTCGTCCGCGTCCTGTTCTAAGCGGACAGCCAAGCGCCGCAGGGACTCCGAAACCGTAAAACTCGACCTCGCATCCGCGGCAATGGTTGAAACTAAGTCCGACGCCGAGGGTTCTAGATCCATGCCCCAGCTCAGTTGGTAGTCCGTTGCCATAAGCCTGCTTCGCACGAACCATTGGAATTCAAGGCCGGTCAGTCTTGGGCCTGACATCGTATCCTCCTATCTATCGAGCGTCCTGCGTACAGGGGCACCTTGAGTCGGACACTGCTCAGCCCCATGTAAACATCTGCGCTGTCGCTTTGACGGGTCGCAGCGTGCCTTCGTCCGCCGTCACGCCCTCAGAGATCCTTTGAGATTCAACTTTCTCTCCGGCTAGGCTGCTGACCTGCTGCCAAGCCAGAACTTCACGCCTCCTCACGAATTTCAGATCCTGGTGAAGCTGCAGAATCTGATGGTTATTTTGTCTAAACTTAGCCTCAGGGCCCGATACAAAGCTTGTCCATGTCGGGTGAAGCTCGCCAAGCATAGTGACAGTCATCTCCGCCCAGTGAAGAAGAAATTCGTGCGCCAAGCGTGAAGACAACCGGCTTTGATTCTCGCAAAACTGATGGCCAATGACGCAACGATGTGCCCCCTATCCGTCATGGATGATATATTAAGGTACGTAGAGACCTGCCAGAAGCAAATCTGCGATCTTGTGGGAACCCGCTCAAGATGGGTCGTTTATGTCTGACCAGCAAAGACCACACTCATAATGCCCGGCATAACCTGACTGTTGACCGAAGAAGTAGCAATGCTCACGCATTATGCCTCCTTCGTCACATTTGCGGGCGCCACCGGCACTCCGAGCAGAATCCGAGATTTCACCAGCGCAGATCGAACCCAGTGATGAAGTACATTGAGGCGGGCCCGATAAGCGCGACCGCAACGAAGGTTTGATTGAGCCCGTCGCCCGTCAAAGCCGAAAAGTAAGTCCTAGCCATTCTGTCCTCCTGGTAAACGGTAAAGCTTGCTGCGCCGAAACGCCGCTTCGCGGCGCGCCTAGCGAGGGGCTCTCAGCGCCGCTGCGCCGCGTCGAGTTCCTGTGGGTCAACGGAAACGGCCTGCACGGATCCCGCCCTGCTATGCCGAGGCGGGCAATAGATGGTGGTAGCGACGCGGCGATAGGCCAAAAAGGATAGGCCTTCGAGCAGTTCCTCATCGGTGTCGACCGTGTAGGTTCCCGCCGGCTGCTGCTCATCGAGCGCGCTCAGTGTGAAAGGTAGGTCGAAGATCACAGTCTTGCGGATCGTGCGCATCTTAACCTCGGCCGCAGGTAAAGCGTTTTATTTTTCTAAAAACACCGTATCGCCGGGTGCAAAAAATTGCTATCATTATTAGAACTTATGAGGACTTAATTAAGTTCCCTCAAATCAATTGCTGAGATTGAAGCCGCTTAGATCTTGTTTTTCTGTCTGCTCGGCGCATCGAGGCCAGTGAGGCATGCGCTCCATGCTACGTAGCCTGACCGCGCTGGCAGCCGTCATCATCTTGACGGCTGCCGCATCACCGGATCACCAGCCGCCTCCGCAACGCAGTTCAGCAAAGATCAGCGAACCCTATCGCGATCCAGGCGACACGGCGGCTTCCGCAGACCCGACCAGGGCGGTCGCGACAGATGAGCGGAACCGTGTAGCGGGAGCGCAGAAAAGCCAGAGCGATGCCGCGTTCAAAAAGGTGCGGAATGAGGCCAGCGCTCGTGATCGTGCGTGGGATAATAAAATGAGGAGGACGATGAT
>NZ_JBAWTG010000143.1:0-11395 GCF_037106235.1 Methylobacterium nigriterrae
TTCTGCTTCTGCTCCTAGTGCGCCGATGTCTGACGGTTAGTTTCGTACCATGCCGGAGAGTGGCCAGTCAGCAGAGGTCTGATCCTATTACAATCTCGGTTGCCGCGGCGTCCGCTCCGGAGATGCCCTCTGAGGCGACCGGACGGCTGGAATGAACGCAAAGCGGAAGTCAGGCCTCGACACCGCAATTGAGCGCGGCATCATCAGCGCCGCCGCCAGACGGCCCCCGGCTCGAGCGGACCGGGCAGTTAGCCGAATGCTCGTGCTTCCGCAGCCGGGGACAACAGGGGCGTTTCTATAGAGATCATCTTCCTCCTTTCTGTTACTGTGATCCCCGGGGTTGTCCCTCAGAAGGTAGAGCCCTCCTCTCTGGTTGGCGCACCTTCACGAGGGGCGCTCGCCGCATTCAGACGAGTCAGATATGACAGGCGTTCTGGCTTGGCCGTACTGCCTTCAGTTGGCCCCGCAGGCGCAGCGAGGCCTCGGCCAGGAAGCGACGCTTTCGGGCATCGGCACCGCCCATCATCATGGACCACGAAAGGAATCTTTTGCTGGGTGATCTGCCCCCACGGGAGTGGTCCGCCCTTTAGTATGGCTTTTGAGCCTGGAGGACGGACGAGATGGCGAAGCGACCCAAGCCTGAGGAGATCGTTGCCAAGCTGCGGCAGGCGGACGTGCTGATCTCACAGGGGCAGAGTGTGGGTGAGGCGATCCGCGCGATCAGCGTGAGCGAAGTGACGTACTATCGCTGGCGGCGTGAGTTTGGCGGCCTGAAGTCGGATCAGGTCCGGCGGATGAAGGATCTGGAGACCGAGAACCAGCGGCTGCGCAAGGCGATCGCGGATCTGACGCTGGACAAGCTGATCCTGCAGGAGGCGTCCCGGGGAAATTATTGAGCCCCGCGCGCCGGCGCGCCTGTGTCGAGCACATCATGGACGTCCTGCACGTCTCCGAGCGCCGCGCCTGTCGGGCGCTCGGTCAGCATCGCTCGACACAGCGCAAGGTGCCGCGGGGCCGTGATGACGAGGCGGCGCTGACGGCCGGCCTTGTCGAATTGGCAGGGAGATACGGGCGCTACGGCTATCGCAAGATCAGCGCGTTGCTGAAGGCGGCCGGCTGGCTGGTCAACGACAAGCGGGTCGAGCGGATCTGGCGGCGCGAGGGGCTGAAGGTACCAGCGCGTCAGCCCAAGCGCGGTCGGCTCTGGGACGGGGACGGGTCGAGCCTGCGGCTGCGGCCGGAGCACCGCAACCACGTCTGGTCGTATGACTTCGTCGAGGCGCGAACCCATGACGGGCGCAAGTTCCGGATGCTCAACGTCGTCGACGAGTTCACGCGCGAGTGCCTGGCCATCCGTGTGGCCCGCAAGCTCAAGGGGGCGGATGTGATCGACGTGCTGTCGGACCTGTTCATCCTACGCGGGGTGCCCAGCCACATCCGTTCGGACAATGGACCGGAGTTCGTCGCCGAGTCCGTGCAGTCGTGGATCACCGCTGTCGGCGCGAAGACGGCCTATATTGCACCAGGCTCACCGTGGGAGAACGGGTACGTCGAGAGCTTCAACGCTCGTCTGCGGGACGAACTGCTCAACGGCGAGATCTTCTACACGCTCAAGGAGGCACAGATCGTGATCGAGAGCTGGAGATGCCACTACAACACGGTCAGGCCGCACGGATCATTGGGCTACCAACCGCCAGCTCCGGAGGTGTTCATGCCTGCCTTCACGGTCTGGCCCGCCGCTTCGGCCAAGCTGCCCGTGGTAGAGCGGCCAACCGTGCACTAACCTTGAACCTGGACCACCCCGTGGGGCAGATCAATCGCTGCAGGCTACCGCAGGAGGGCTCTTTGGATCAGGCGTCATAGTGCAAAAATGCCGTCACTCGGACTCCTAAGAGCCTAGCGCATGCGCGGCCAGCATATCTGACTCATGGAATTTGGTATGCCAAAACGTGCTGCACTGCGTCATACATTGTGCAACGCAAACATCGCACAGGGCGCCTACGATGACCGACCTGCTTCTCTACTATGGCTTTTTCGCCGCCGTAGCCGCGAACGTCTCGCTGGTGTTCTACGTCGCCGACCGCTTCAGCCCGAAGGCCGACACCGCTGCGCCCACACGTCCGGTCTTGGTCGGCAACGAGAACGCTCCCGCTGCCGCTGAGAAGCTCGCCGCCTGAGCGGCGCGCCAGTGCCTGCTTCGATATCGGACTAACCCCGACCGGTTCTGGCGGGGCTTTTTTTGTGCCCGGTAGGGTCATCGTCAGAGGCGTTGAACAGTCGGGTATGTCTCTGAGCCACTCCCGCACGTTCTGCGCTTCCGCATGCGTGTGTTGGGTCTCACAGGTGTGCTCGAGTGCCCTGCCGATGGCTCGGAAGCGCTCGTTGAGCAACTCGGCACGGAGCGCGGGCGTCATCAGCAGCCTCAGCACTGACACGAGGTTATGCGCTGTCAGGCTAGGCGGCTTGGTCGCACTTTCCCGGCCTTTGTCTCGGCTGTCAGGAGCGGCGTCCCTGGAAAGCTGACCTCCCTCAAGTGGGCGGCCGAAGTCCAGGGAGGAAACGCCCAGTGAAGGATGGCCTCAGGGCGACGCTATCGCCGCGGCAAGAACGTGCATACGGGATGCAGCCCGTCGTGCCACCCTTAAGGATGGTCTCGTCCATCAGCGCATCTGCACTTACGATCCCGCACGTCGGTCGAGATGCGGATCACATCACTCGGCAGGTGTACGGTACAGATAGCTGTTGAATGAAGGCAGTTCCGCTTCAGAACGGGCGGTGCGCGGGAGCGGTGAGAGTTGCCGAACCGGCCGGTGAACCTTGTCACGCCTTCGGATCAGATGCTCCAAGCGCCGTTGCGAGCTTTGGTGCGGCTGCGCTGGTGACAGCTCAAGACTGCGCTTCGTCCAGAATAGATCGAGGAGCATGAGGACGATCCAGGGACCAGCGATGCCGATGAAAAACGCCATGGCCTTCCCTCTCCCTCGGCGGCGCGGTTCTGCACTCGAGGACGGGAAGAATAGGCGCCGCTCTCGAACTCTCAACGGCATCCGCCCTCTTGCGGGCCGATGATCTCGGCCTGCACGCTGACAAGATAATCGGTGAGGTGCTGATTAAGGGCGTGGTCCCGGCACTGGACCCACAGCGGGACTGGCAAGGCGAGTGGGTTGAGTTTGCGCAGGATTGCCTCAGCCATGATGGCTGCCCCCCTCTCGTCCGAGAAGGCCAGCAAGCGCGCCCTGAGGCGTGCCGATCATGATGGCAATGCTGGCCATGCGTCGGCTCTGCTCAGCTTCAAGCACAAAGCTATCTATTTTTGAATTCTTATGCCGCAACTTAGACACCGCGCAGGTTATCACCAGTCCTCAAGATTTTGTACAAGCACATATCACCCATGTTGCACCGAGACATGTTGCTGCCCCATTTGACCACATTTTGCCGCTCCGTCGAAACGATGACGGAAAGGCACGATGGTCTCGAACGCCCGCTTGGCGCTCCTCGCATTGGTCACGGCTGCGTGTGTTGTTGCGCCCAGCGCAGAAGCTGACGAACGCTCGTTCGCGCAAGCTGGGGTGGCGTCCTGGTACGGCCCGGGCTTTCACGGCCGGCGCACGGCCAACGGCGAGCGCTTCGACACACACGCGCTGACAGCCGCTCATCGCACCCTGCCCTTTGGCACGCAGGTGCGGGTCACCAACAAGACCAACGGACGCTCCGTCGTGGTGCGGATCAACGATCGTGGCCCGGTTGTCGGTGGGCACGTGATCGACCTGTCGAACGCCTCCGCTCAGGCCATCGGCCTCTCCGGAACAGCCACAGTTAGCATTGCACGCCTCTGATCTACGTCGTCCCGCGCTCGATCGCCGAGCCTGAGCGGGAAGCTCAGTTCGGTGAAGCCGGCCTTGGTCAGGATGGAAGCGGGCGGGGGGCCGAACGGGCTTGCCGCTCTCACGGCCGATAGGACGCGCTGAACCGCTACCCCAGCCGCGGAGCGGCGGATGAGCGGCGCGGCTCCAGCTCGTCCGCTTCCATAATTCCCCTTACGCGAAGGGGAACGCGCACGTTAGGCGAATTCCGCAGCCACACGCGGACCGCGGTAGCCTGCTGCGCGTCCGAGCCAGTGATAGTTCTTCCATGTACTACCAAGCAAACCCTTCTCGTCAAAGCCGTACAAACAGATAGTAGAGCGGAACCATCTGCTCGACCTCATTGTAGCTCTCGTAGTGGGAGCTTGCAGCCACGTGCGCGAGGAGGGCCAATGCAGCTAGTTGTTCGGATCTTACTTGCCGCCGTCCTCATCGTCGCTGACGCAGTTCAGGCCTCTTCCGTGATAGCGGCGGAGAGCCGTGCGAAGCCCATGGCTGGCGGGCCCGCATCCTATCAGGATCGCGAGAAGAGCATGCTGGAAAAGAGTGAGAGAACCTGGAAGCGCCTGTCCGCCTCCATCTGCACAGGATGTGGTGCGCCGCCCCAGCCGTCGCAGGCTGCCCTTCTCACGTCACGCTACGGCGTTGCTCCGGATCCGAACTCGCCAAAGGAAGCGGGGCTCAAGAAGCCGGAAGTCGCACAACCTGCAACCCGCGAGCGCTCGCGCGTTGCTGACGAACGACAGATTCGGTCGCGTCACGCGAGCGCCCGAAGGCAGGTCCGGAGTCGTGCTCGGCTGGCCGCTCATGTCCGCGGCCGCACCCGGTACGCTCTTCGGCATCCGACGAGGAGCTACAGGCGTTTTGCTCGCGTATGGGCTCAGCCTGTCAGCCTGCAGCCACGCATGTATCGAAGCCACCGGCGCGCGCACGTGACAAGGAGGCCGTACAACCACGTTGTTCTCCTTGGAAGCACCTGGGTCAGCCCACGTGATCGGGGCTACCCGCTTCCCCGCCGTTCTCGCCAGCGGCATGCGCTCTGCGCCTATGACCGCGGCTTCTTTTCGGTTCTGGGCTTGTGGCCGCGAGTGTGCGTGAGTTCGCTCTAGCTTGTCGCCGTCTGCCGGTTTTACCCGAACGGGAGCAGGCGATCCCATCAATCTCCTCACGCGAACTGGGCGGCTCCATAACGCTCAACCTGCGAAAGCCGGTTTCCAGCAGGATATCTGCCTCTGTGAGCCGAGTGACCCAACTTCCGCTTATAGCGCAATCCGGCCCTACAGACTGGGCCGTTGCAACGGCTGCTTTCGGTCTGCCGGGGCGATAGTGGGTACGGCCGGAATGGGCGCAAAGCTGAAGGTCCGCTTCCGGGCTGAGAGCCAAGGTCCGGTGGTGGCGCATTCCGGTCTTTCCGCCGAGCGCACGGGAATCTGCACCCTCTGCCGTTTGCCAGCCCCACAGCGGTCGCGGGCTTCTCTCGCCGGAACCTTGGCGCTCATCGCATCAAACACGTCGCCGCAGGCTGTCGGGCCAAGTTGTCGCGAGAAGCCACGCAACGATGCCTTCCGGTCACGAGCAGGCGAACCTGCCCCGAACGGACCCAGAACAAGCAAGGGGAACGGCGGGGAACACCATGGGAACGCCCCGACCGTTCAGGTCGATCGGAACACCAGCGGGATCAGGGGGTTAGGTGGAGCGGGCGATCGGGATCGAACCGACGACATTCAGCTTGGGAAGCTGTGGTTGAGCTTTGATTTTGCTGGAAGATGTTCCCCGCAGCCGTCTGACGCTGGGTACACACCGGCCACCCGCCCTCCCCGGAGGTCAGGTCCCGTGTGGCCGTCCCGCATCAGCTGAACAGGCTCATGGCGCCTGGCACCGACTAGGAGCCTCACAGTGCGGCTACGCAGGAGGCCGTCCAGCCCGGATTCCGATCTTAAGCTTGAGGGGAGCGGACCGGCGACAAACCAGGAGCTCACGGCCGCCAACGGATGACGGCGTCACTTCTCCTTGGATGCCGAGCTCGGCTCCTTCGCGATGAAACCCGCACTTTTGGCGAGATCCTGCCCAAGGCTGAGCGCCGAGCTGACTGCTCGGGCCATCTCGCTGGCCTGCAGATCCACCAGCTCAATCGGAGACTTCGCGCCGCTCAGGGCACGAAGATGCGTCAGAGCCGCCTCGCCCTCCTTGCGCAGGTACGACCAAACGCTCACGTTCGCTTCAACGGCCGTGCGCGCGAACCCGAGCGGACCGGCAAGCCCCAGGGCCGGATTGACCCTGCGGCCTCTCCAGCTGCTCACGCGCCCGGCCACATCGTCCTTGGCGCTCGCACCCGTGATCTGCGCAGGTTGCGGCTGCGCCGGACCGCTGGTCTCAGCCGGAGCAAGTTCGGCTGAAGCTTCGACACGAGGATGGAGTGCGCGCCTGTCGGTAGACAGCTTCATGCGAGAGGTTTGACCCGCTGCCGGGCGTGTTGCTCCTCGAACTGCACGGGGCTCAGGTAGCCGAGTGCAGAGTGCAGCCTTTTGGTGTTGTAGACCTCGTCGATGAAGCGCGGAAGATCGGCCGCGACATCGGCGAAGTTCTCGTACTCCGTCACGTACACCGCCTCGACTTTGAGCGTCTTCATGACAAGCGCTGAGCTCCCTGTCTCACCCGCGCTGGCCAGCCGCTGCATCATCGACACGGCCTTAAGCTCCCGCTGCAGCGAGCTGCTGAAGGTGACTTGGTTCAGCCGTTTGTCAATTTGTGGCGAGGTCCTCGGCAGCCCGGCCCCGTTTGCCGGAATGATTTGCACCACGAGTACCTCGGAGGTCTCCGTCGCGCTCACAAGCGGCAACACGCTCGACCGAAGCTGAGCAAGGATGGGCAAGATTTTTAAGCGTCGAATTGGGACCTATAAGCAATCCTAACGCAGCGGAATTTTTGCGTGAATTGGCTTCCGCTGCCAGTGAGGGTGAGCGCCGTGACGGTACGCAATCTCGACGCTTTCTTCGAACCCCGCTCAATCGGGATCATGGCTGACAGCTTCGAGGCTGGCACTCATGGCGCTCTGGCGCTCGCTGCCATGGCTGCTGCCAAGCCCAAGGCATCCGTCTTGCTGGTTGGTCCTGCTTCAGCCGACGCCCCGTTTCCGGTCGCCCCATCGCTGGACGGTGTCGAGTGCGCGCCCGATCTCGTAATCGTCGCCCTGCCTGCTGGTAGCACACCCGCCATCCTTTCGAGCCTCGGCGAGCGGGGCTCGCGCGCCGCTGTCCTGACGCAGCACGACGTTCACGACGCTGAGCTGAAACGTACCCTCCTGTCCGTTGCGCAACGCAGCGGCTTGCGCCTGCTAGGTCCCGGCTCACTCGGCCTGCAGGTCACCTGGGGTCCGCTCAACGCCAGCCTCCTCCAGCATGTCTCGCTTCCGGGCGGCCTCGCGGTCGTTGCCCACTCGGCCTCGATACTTTCAGGCATCGT
The DNA here is from genome assembly GCF_037106235.1 of Methylobacterium nigriterrae. Classification (NCBI taxonomy): domain Bacteria; kingdom Pseudomonadati; phylum Pseudomonadota; class Alphaproteobacteria; order Hyphomicrobiales; family Methylobacteriaceae; genus Methylobacterium; species Methylobacterium nigriterrae. The sequence goes on from NZ_JBAWTG010000143.1 coordinate 7,326, forward strand.
CGGTTGGGCGCGATCCCGCAACATCGGCCTGTCCGCAGCCGTCTCGGTCGGGGCGGGGCTTGACGTTGACGTGCCGAACTTGCTGGATTTCCTCGCCCAGGACGTCCGCACCCGGGCCATTCTGCTCCATCTCGACCGGATCCGGTGCCCGCGCGCCTTCGTCTCCGCGGCGCGCCGCGCTGCGCGCACCAAGCCCGTCATCATCCTGAAGGCCGGGCGGCACGAACCGCCACCGCCCAGTCTCGGCCTATGGCAGCTCCCACCCGACCGTGTTTACGATGCAGTGTTTCGCAGGATCGGTCTGGTCCGCGTAAACAGTGTTGTCGAGCTCTTCGACGCAGCGGAGTTTCTCGCGCGCACCAGAACGAGATTGCAGGGGCAGCGGGTTGCCCTCGTGTCCAACAGTGCAGCTCTTGCATCCCTCGCGGCTGATCACGTGCTCGACTGCGGCCTTGAGCTCGCCTCACCAGCCGCGGAGATCCTACGCGAGGATCTTGGCGGCGAACGTCCCTTCGACCTTGGTGCGGACGCATTGCCTGCAGTCTATGCCCGGGCGCTCAGGGCTCTTCTGGCCGACACCGGAACAGATGCGATCGTTGTCCTGCATGCAGCCAACCCGTTCGTTGATGCCAACAAGGTTGCGGATGCGATCATCGGGGCTGTGACAGCACAGGCTCATTCGGCTGGATCGCACAAGCCCTTGGCTTTGGGATGGTTTTGCGATCAGCCCGACGCGGTCGGACGGCTGCAAGAGCACAGGGTGCCGGTTTTCGCCACGCCCTTCGACGCGGTGACCGGCCTCTCGTTTGGGCTCGAGCATCGGCGTGCCCAGGACGAGTTGATGCAGATGCCGCCCGATCTGTCGGATCTGTTCACGCCAGCCCCTGACCCCGCTCGCGAGCTACTGCGGCGCTACGTCTTTGAAGGACGCCTTGCTCTCCTTGAACGCGAGACCACCCGCTTGCTGCAGACCTACGGCATGGACCTTGAGCTGAGCGGTGATGAGGCAGAGTTGTGTATCGGGGTTGCCGATGATCCCGCATTCGGGCCTCTCATTGCCCTGGGGGTGCCGGGATCGGCAAGTGTCAGCACCGTCGCGCTCCCCCCTCTTGATCTGCCCCTTGCGGAGGCGCTGTTAACTCGTGCCCCAGCTCAGCTGAGGGCACTCCTACCCGGCGACATGCGGCGGTCCCTGGCCCTGCTTTTGGTTGAGATCGCGCAGCTTGCGGCGGACTGCCCCTCGATCCGAGAGCTCAGGCTTGCGCTCGGACGGCACGACAGCTGGTGGACGCTTGTTAGAGCGCGCGTGAACTTGGAGCGGCAGGCGACACCAATCAGCGTGGCTGCCACCCGGCGTCCAAATCCTCGCTTCGTCATACGCCCGTACCCGCGCGACCTCGAGGGCTGGCTGACGCTCAAGGATGGACGACCCGTTCGCGTGCGGCCAATCCGCCCGGAGGACGAGGCGCTTTATCCGGCGTTTGGCGAGTGCATTGAGCCCGATGATCTCAGGTTGCGCTTGTTCGCTCCGGTGAAGAACCCCTCGCGCGCCTTCATCGCCCGCCTCACGCAGATCGACTACGCGCGCGAGATGGCGCTGGTGGCGTTGGATCCTGCGACGGGTGCGCTGTTGGGCGTGGTGCGGATCACCGCCGATCCGGACCTGGAATGCGCTGAGTATGCGGTCATCGTCCAATCCAAGCTCAAGGGGATCGGCTTAGGCTGGGAGCTGATGCAGCGGATCATCGCGTATGGGCGGAGCATCGGTCTAAAGCGGATCACGGGCGAGATTTTGCGGGAGAACACGACCATGCTGCGAATGGCGAAAGGCCTTGGGTTCAGCGCAGTGCAGTGCCCCGATGACCCTGCGCTGAACTGCGTCAGCTTGAGCCTAGCGGCGGCAGCGAAGGACTGACGCAGTCCGTCGCGCAGACCGGCGCGGGTGCGGCGGATCCTGCCGTGATCCCAAACTTCGTGAGCGAAAAGAGTCGGTTTCGCTGTCGAGAAAGTCCTTGATTGCTCTCGCTGACCGGAACTCTCGCGCTAATTTTCGTCGTGGGATGGAACGTACAACAACATCCGGAAGCTCGGGCCGAACAACCGGCCGACACGTCGCCTGTTCCCGCAGCGGCACGGTAGGTGCGGCATGACCACCCTGTACCTCCACCACTTGGCCGCGCTGAACCATCTGGCCGAGCCTGGACATCCGGAGCGGGCGGACCGCATCCGCGTGATCGAGCGTGTCCTCGAGCAGGAACGTTTCACCGCGCTGGCCCGGGAGCAGGCTCCGCTCGCGCCTGTCGAGCCGATCCTGCGGGCTCACGACGCGCGCTATGTCGAGTCTGTGTTCGACGATCTCGGCCGGGGCGGACCGCTGCGGGCGGATGTGGACACTCCGGTCTCCATCGGGACCCACGAGGCGGTGCTGCGCAGCATCGGCGCCGTCTTGCAGGCCGTGGACGAGGTCATGACGGGACGGGTGCGGAACGCGTTCTCGGCGATGCGCCCACCCGGCCATCATGCCGAGCGGGCCAGGGCCACCGGCTTCTGCTTCTTCAACACCGTGGCCGTCGCAGCGCGGCACGCCCGGGCCGGTCACGGCGCCGATCGGGTCGCGATCCTCGACTGGGATGCCCACCACGGCAACGGCACGCAGGACATCTTCTGGGATGATCCGAGCGTGCTCTACTGCTCGACCCACGAGATGCCGCTCTACCCCGGGACCGGAGCGGCTGGCGAGCAGGGTGAATACGGCACGGTCGTGAACGTGCCGCTCGCGGCGGGCGACGATGGCGCAGTGTTCCGCGAGGCGCTGGAGCGGATCGTGCTGCCGCGGATCGCGGCGTTTCGGCCCGACCTCCTGCTGGTCTCGGCCGGCTTCGACGCGCATTGGCGCGATCCGCTGGCCAACCTCAACCTGACGGAGCGAGACTTTGCTTGGGCAACCCAGCGGTTGGTGGAGGTGGCCGCGCGGGTCTCCGGCGGGCGCATCGTGTCGGTGCTCGAAGGCGGCTATGACCTCATCGGCTTGTCACAATCGGTGTCGGCGCACGTCGCAGCTCTGATGGAGGCGTGATTCCATCTCCGTCAACGCTGGCGCTCCAGTCCAGTGACAGGCGCGTTCGTTGAGATGGACAGGTAACGTGTGCCGCTGGCGGGCCCACCTCGCGTAATGGCTGCATGTGCGCCCGAACACCTGTCTCGCATGGAGAGCTCCGCGACCGTGTCCTCGTGGGCAGGTATGGCCTGCAGTCCGGTGTGCGGTGCACCATATCGGGGTGGCGGGGCGTCCACGTTCATCGGGCGAGCATGGGACGAACGTGGGTGCGGTGAGTTGTGCGTTTTCACCGGCAACGCGGGCTGAGGTCAGGCCGGCCGATCATCTCGTTGAGCAGCGCGATGGCAGGCTCTGCGTCATTGTGGCCACCACGGGGCGGGTCATCTACACGCCACCGGATTTCCTGAAGGACGCGATCACGCGCCACGCTGACCTGCAGCTTCTGGCAGCTGCGTTCAACCGCGGTGAGCGGTATATCGATGCCGTCATGGCTTTTGAGGCCGATCGCAGCGACGAGCTTCGCGCCCGTCGAGCCGTCTCGTCGGTGCTCAGCCGGAGTGGCCGGGCTGGTTGAACGGTCTGCACAGAGCGACGGGCGATCGGGCGAGGAAGTCTCCCGACCGCGGCACTGCGGGCCACACTCAGATGAGGCCATCACCTGGAGCAGACAAGCGCGTGGTGTTGGCTGCGACATGCTCACGAAAGCGCGCGATCACCGTCTCGGGTGAGCCACCCGTCAGCAGCGTGCCGGCTGCCTCAAGGGCCGCACTCACTTTTTCGCTGACCATCAGCTGCGCCTCGGTGTGAGCTTCAAAGCCGCCCCAGGCCAGCTTGACGAGGCGCATCTCCATCACCTTCTGCGCCTCAAGAGCCAGCAGGGCGGAGCTGTAGCAGGGACCGAACATGGATCTCTCCTGATCCTCCTCTGAATGAGTGGACACCTCTGCTACGCTCCCATGGGGGCTGGAAGGTGTCTGATGGGGACAACGAAACGAACGTTCACGCCGGAGTT
>NZ_JBAWTG010000144.1:0-11306 GCF_037106235.1 Methylobacterium nigriterrae
ACAGCGCCTCCACTCAGCCCTCGGGTACCGTACGCCTGAGCAGGCCGAGCAGCGCTGGGCAACGTAACCTCCGTGTCCACAAAAACGGGGGAGGATCACAGCGCGCCTGCCCCGGCGATCAGCCCCAGCTCCAGCCACAGCCGATCCGCCGGCTGGCTTCCACCGAGCCAAGTCAGGAGGCCAGCCAATGCAATGCCGAGCCCGACCCCGGTGTAGATCCAGGCCCCCAACTGTGAGACCTGACGCCGGGCAAGCTCGGCCAAGCACCAGCTGCTCGCGCAGACCAGCGCCCAGGCGCTGAACACGCCGGCTGCCGCGCGCAGCAGGGCCCCGGCGAAGACACTGGGAATGGCATCGGCTCCTGCAGTCGCCAGCGTCGTGAGCGCCACGCCTACGAGGCTCAGCAGCAGGCCGCGACGCGGGTTGCTGGAGAACCAGGAGGCGGTCAGGGCACCGACGAAGTAGCCGCCGTAGTTGGCGGCCGCCCACTCCGCGCCGGCTGCAGCGCTCAGGGACCCATCTCGCATCATCAATGGCATCAGCGGCGTGAAGGCGAACCGGCCGACGCCCATGGCGATGGCGAGAGCGACGACACCGCTGCTGACGATCAGCCAAGTCGAGCGGGAGTGGGGTGGGAGAGAAGAAGATGTGGTGCTCATGGGCCGATCCGATTAAGCACCCGAACTCCGTTCTTGGAAAATGAATTCTTGTGACATATCATTCCCCGTATGAGAACGATGGACCTGGATGACCTCCACATCTTCCGCAGCGTGGTGCGGGAGGGCGGTGTGACGCGCGCTGCAAGCCTGCTGCATCGTGTGCCGTCTAACGTGACAACCCGGATCAAGCAGCTCGAGGAGCGGCTGGGTGTAACGCTGTTCCGCCGCCAGGGGCGAAGCCTGACCCTCACCGAGGCAGGCCGCACGCTGCTGGGCCACGCCGAGAAGCTGCTGCAAATGGCTGACTTGGCCGAGCAGGAGATGCGCAGCGGTATCGTGCGCGGTGTACTGCGGCTGGGTTCCCTAGAAAGCGCGGCAGGCGCAAGGTTGCCGCCGATCCTGTCAGCCTTTCACGCACAACACCCCAACGTCACGATCGAGCTGCAAACCGGCACGACCCGCGCGTTGCTGCGCCAGCTCGACCGCTTCGAGGTTGAGGCCGCCTTCGTGTCCGAGCCCTTTGAGAAGGGCAGCCTCTCTGCACTTCCAGCCTTTGACGAGGAGCTGGTGCTGATTACCGCCAAAGGTGGGCCGGCGATCCGCGAAGCTGTCGAGCTACGTGGGCGGACACTGGTGGCGTTCCCGCATGGTTGCTCCTACCGCCAGCGCCTAATCGAGTGGTTGGCCGAAGGCGGCACGTCGCCCGACCGGGTTCTGGAGATGAGCTCGTACCACGCCATCGTGGCGTGCGTGGCGGCCGGTACAGGTGCGGCGATCGTGCCGGCGGAGGTGCTTGATCAGGCCGTGTTGAGCACGGCCGTGGAGCGCCATCTGCTGCCCCCGCATCTGCGGGTCAATCGTACCCACCTCGTATGGTCCGGTGAGGCCAGCGCGTCGTTGCAGGCCCTGATGGGGCTTTTGCCCAGCGCGGCCGCCAGTGAGGAGGCGATTGGGTGAAGATGCCAACGCTGCCCGTTCCATGAAGTCAGGACCGGAACGGGAGCAAGCCCCCGGCGTTGCGGTCGGACCATAGCTAGGGACGGGTCCGATGGTCGATCTCAACACGACAGCCGCCGAGGAGCTAGACAGCGTACCTGCGCTGCAAGGCCACGGCTTTGAGATCGTGCGCTACCGGAAGGAGCAGGGCCGGTTCACTAGTCTGCGACAGCTCGATGAGGTGCCGGGTCTCAGTGACAAAACAGGCGGTATCGCGGATCAGGTCACAGTATTGGATAGCTAGGCCGCCCACCAAGCTTACGCGCCACTCAGCCGGCTGCCGCAAGCATGTTTGGAAGCGGAGAAGCCGTTGTCGATCATCCCGGGACGGCTGCTTCGCGCCCATTGCCGCCTGCTAGCTGGCCCACACGGTAGCTCCGAAGGTGACATTGCAGGAGCTCAGGTTACAGGCCTACGTCGCGACGGGAGCGGAACTTCCGCGGCCTCCTTCCCAGAGCAGCATCATGCGGTCAGACAGGAGGCGACAAGTCCTTCTCAGACACGTGGTCCGCCCTCGCGAGGACTCACGGCCGTACCTGCGGCTTTGTCGCTTCCCACGTCCCGGCGACGGGACCTCGGAGGAGCAGGGCCCGTCAGCCCCACTCCGAATGGCGATCCCTCGATGATGCTGGGGCCAAGCCTTTCCGCCCCCGTTCCACACACCATCACTCTGAGGCACAACCGCCCCGTTCGCTACTCGACGGTGGCAGGCTCAATACGGCATCTCGCCTGTAGACCCTTAAACTAGCTCGACGTCGGCTTTGAAGAACCTGCGCTCGCCGGCGCTCTCAGCATCAGAATTCCACGCTGGCTGCATTACATTTCTCCGGAACGAAGCTGTTCCGCAAAATTCTGAGCACTGCTGCGCATTGCGGAGAGAAAATTCTCGACAATGGAACCTGGGCCTTTGATATACAATGCATATACATCGGCCGATGGCGAAGATGTGTCCAACTGTTTATATATAACTTTTGGATGTTTAAAGTTGCCTATGAATTCGGGAATCATTGCAATGCCAAGCCCAGCGGCAACAAGACTCGTCAGTGACGCGGCCTCAACAACTTGTTGAGATATGCGGGGGGCGAAACCATTTTCTACGCAGGCCTCCCAAAGATAGTTAGCAAAAAGAGAGTCCTTCAGCCGCAGAAATACAAACGTCTCACTTCTAAGTTTTGGTAAGGATAGATTTTCATGCGCCGCCAGGTGATGACCCGCCGGCAGAATCACATTTATGCTTTCTTTCCACGCGAGCTCTCTCGCGAGATCCGTATCCTGCGGGGGGCTACGCAAAAAGCTGATGTCGGTATGCCCATGTTTTAGTGCGGATACCTGTTTATCCGGTGACATTTCGTGAATGCGCAAATCTACCTCAGGATAATTCTTGCCAAAGGCATGTATCAATTTGCCGAGCGGTCCGGCCAGCATCGATCCTGTCAGCCCAACGTTGATTATGCCAGCCGTTCCGCCGCCAATAGCGCGCGCTCGATCGATCGCTTCAGTCGCTCGCTCGAGGATCGAAATCGCCCGTGTTAAGAAATCCTGTCCAGCCGGGGTGAGCGCGACACGGCGGGTCGTCCGTTCGAACAACTCGGTTCCGATCTCGACCTCGAGATCCCGGATCTGCTGGCTCAGCGGAGGTTGCGCTATGCCAAGATCCCGAGCGGCTGCGGTGAAGCTAAGGTGTTTGGCGACCGCAACGAAATAGCGCAGATGACGAAGTTCCATGGCTCAGATCCATACGATTTTTATTCTGATTGAAACATAAGAAATATTTGACGTCTAGATAAATATGCATGATCGTGCTAACGGCGGTTGAGAGCGCGTCGCTGCACTGCACAATCATGCACATATTGGTGGGCGCTGCTCAATTGGCTTTCCGTTGCACCAGGGCCGGGCAGCCGGAAGGGAAACAGGCCCGAAAAATCAGAGGGAGGTGCGCATGAGCCGCTTCTTCACGTCTCTGTTCGGTCAGGTCGTCGCCGCGCTCGTGCTCGGCGTCGCGATCGGCCTCCTCTGGCCGGACTTCGCGGTCAGCCTCAAGCCGCTCGGCGACGCTTTCATCAAGCTCATCAAGATGGCGATCGCACCCCTCGTGTTCGGCGTGGTGGTGCACGGCATCGTCAGCGCGGGCGACCTGCGCAAGGTCGGGCGCGTCGGGCTCAAATCCCTGATCTACTTCGAGGCCGTCACGACGCTCGCCCTCGCCCTCGGCATCGTGCTCGCCTACCTGTTCGAGCCCGGCCTAGGCATGAACGTCAATCCGGCAAGCCTGGATGGCGCGGCGCTCGCCGGCTACACCAGCCATGTCAAGGAGGTGACCAGCACCGTCGATTTCCTGATGAAGCTCGTACCGACGACGCTGGTCGACGCCTTCGCCAAGGGCGATATTCTGCAGGTCTTGATCATCGCGATCCTGTTCGGCTCCGGCCTCTCGCTCTTGGGTGAGCGCGGCAAGCCGCTCGCCGATAGCCTGGAGCGGATCACCGAGGTCCTGTTCAAGATCATTGGCTTCATCGTGAAGCTCGCGCCGCTGGGCGTCCTCGGCGCGGTGGCCTTCACAGTCGGCAAGTACGGCGTCGGCTCGCTGAAGCAGCTCGGCATGCTGGTCGCCCTGTTCTATGCGGGCGTCGCCTTCTTCGTCTTCGTCGTGCTCGGCACCATTTTGCGCTTTGCCGGCTTCAATATCCTCAAGTTCCTGGCCTACCTGCGCGAGGAACTGACGGTGGTGGCGGGCACGGCCTCCTCCGACAGCGTGCTGCCGCAGGTGATGCGCAAGCTGGAACGCCTCGGCATCAAGGATTCGACGGTCGGCCTCGTGATACCGACCGGCTACTCGTTCAACCTCGACGCGTTCTCGCTCTACCTGACGCTCGCGACCGTGTTCATCGCCCAGGCGACGAACACGCCGCTGAGCTTCGGGCACCTGCTGCTGATCCTCGGCATCGCGCTCCTCACCTCGAAGGGCGCGCACGGCATTCCCGGTTCGGCGATCGTGGTGCTCGCAGCCACCCTGTCGGCCGTGCCCGAGATCCCGGTGATCGGCCTCGTCCTCGTCCTGTCGATCGACTGGTTCGTCGGCATCGCCCGCGCGCTCGGCAACCTGATCGGCAATTGCGTGGCGACCGTGGTGATCGCAGCTTGGGAGGGCGACATCGACCGCGACCAGGCCCACCGCGTCCTCAACGGCGAGGTCGTCACCGATACGACGGCGGTACTCGACACGCCGATCGTTGAAGCCCGGCCCGTCTGATGACAGCGACGCGCCGGTGCGGCGGGGTCTGGGTTTCATCCGATCCCCCACCCCGGCGGCGCTACCGCTCCTCTCATCCTGCTGTTCTGGCGAAACACCGGAGAATCCCTATGAACACATCTCCCCCCTACAACCCGCGCTGCGGCGGCCTGCCCCCTCAGACCGCCCTGATGACGGGCCGGGCCGTCTTTACCGAGGCCTACGCCGTCATCCCCAAAGGCGTTATGAGCGACATCGTTACGAGCCGGCTGCCCTTCTGGGATGAGACCAGCGTCTGGATGTTGTCGCGGCCGCTGTCCGGCTTTTCGGAGACCTTCGCGCAGTACCTAATGGAGGTCGCCCCCGGCGGCGGCAGCGAACGGCCGGAACTCGACGCGGAAGCCGAAGGCGTGCTGGTGGTGGTCGGCGGCAATCTGAGCCTCGTCCTCGACGGGCAGGCACACGAGTTGCGCCCCGGCAGCTATGCCTATCTGCCGCCCGGCGCGAACTGGACGCTGCGCAACTGCGGCTCCGAGCCCGCCCGCTTCCACTGGGTCCGCAAGGCCTACGAGCGTGTGCCGGGCATCGAGCTCCCCCCGGCCTTCGTCCGGCACGAATCGGAGATCGACCCGGTTGGAATGGCGGGCACGGACGGCGCCTGGGCCACGACCCGCTTTGTCTCGCCCGACGATGTGCGCCACGACATGCACGTCAACATCGTCACGTTCCGGCCCGGCGCCTCGATCCCCTTCGAGGAGACGCATGTGATGGAGCACGGGCTGTTCGTGCTCGAAGGCAAGGCGGTGTACAAGCTCAACCGCGATTGGGTCGAGGTCGAGGCCGGTGACTTCCTGTGGCTGCGCGCCTTCTGCCCGCAGGCCTGCTACGCGGGTGGTCCTGGCCCGTTCCGCTATCTGCTTTACAAGGACGTCAACCGGCATCCCGCCCTCGCGCCCCGGAGCAAGCCCTGCGGAGTGGCGCGATGAGCGCTCGCCACCTCACCGCACAACCCCTCACGGCCGAGGCCTTCGCGCCCTTCGGCACGGTAATTGACAAGGCTACCGCCGACCCGCGTCCGATGAATGCCGGCATGGCGCGCCGCTTCCACGACCTCGCGGAAGTACGTGTGATGGACGAGGGCGGGCGCGTCGTGATCGGCCTCGTCGAGGCCGAGCCCTATGCCATGCCGCTGACCTTCAGCCTCGTCGAGCGTCACCCGCTCGGCTCCCAGGCCTTCGTGCCGTTGAACGCCGCGCCGTTCCTCGTCGTGGTCTGCCCGGACGATGGCGGCAAGCCAGGCCGGGCGCGGGCCTTTGTCACGGCACCCGGGCAAGGGGTCTGCTACGCCATCGGCACGTGGCACGGCGTGCTTACACCTTTCGGTGCGCCCCAGGAGTTCGTGGTGATCGACCGCGGCGGCGCGGGCGTGAACCTGGAGGAACACGTTTTCGACGAGCCTTGGACGATCCACCTCGCGGAAGGGATCTGAACACGAACCACTTCTGCGGCGGCCGACGCCCGTCCGTTCGCTCGACATCGCAGGCCCCGTCGCTGAAACGAGTTATTCTGAAACGCCTGAAGCTGCGGGGCCAAGCGGCCCTACCAACAGGCTCGACACCGGCTGGGTCGCGCAGGAGACTGCTTCGTCGCTCTCGGCGGGAAAGGGAGGACATGTTCATGCAGAAGGGATCCGACCTTCTGGTCCGAGCTCTCGAGAACGAGGGCGTCGAGCGGATCTTCGGCATTCCGGGTGAGGAGAACCTCGACGTTGTCGAGAGCCTGCGCACCTCGGCGATCGAGCTCGTCCTCACCCGCCACGAGCAGGCCGCCGCCTTCATGGCCGCCACCCACGGGCGGCTGACGGGCCGGCCGGGCGTCTGCCTCTCGACGCTGGGTCCCGGCGCCTTGAACTTCACCACGGGCGCGGCCTACGCGCATCTCGGCGCCATGCCGATGCTGATGATCACCGGCCAGAAGCCGATCCTGACGAGCCGCCAAGCCCGCTTCCAGATCGTCGACATCATCGGGGCGATGCGCCCGCTCACCAAGATGACCCGCCAGATCGTGTCGGCAGCCTCAATCCCGACGCTGGTGCGCGACGCCTTCCGGGTCGCCACCGAGGAGCGTCCCGGCCCGGTCCACCTCGAACTGCCTGAGGACATCGCGGCCGAGATGGCGGACGTCGCCCTGGTGCCCCCGCACCCAATTGAGCGGCCGGTGGCGGCGCCCAGCGCCATCGAGCGCGCCGCTGCGATGATCCTCGCCGCAAAGCGCCCGCTGATCATGATCGGGGCGGCCGGCAACCGGCCGCGGCTGGTCGAACCACTCTCCGATTTCGTGCGACGCACCCGTATCCCGTTCTTCAACACCCAGATGGGCAAGGGCGCGGTCACGGGCGGCTCAAAGCTCTATCTCGGCACCGCAGCGCTCTCCGAGCGCGACTACGTGCACCGCGCGATCGACCGGGCGGACCTGATCATCTCGATCGGGCACGACACGGTGGAGAAGCCCCCATTCCTGATGGGGCAGGTTGCAGGCGGCCCGAAGGTGATCCACGTCGGCTACGTGTCGGCAAGCGTCGAGCAGGTCTTCCACCCGGATGCCGAAGTAGTGGGCGACATCGGCGCGACCGTGACGGCTCTGGCCGACAGACTCGGCGGGCGCCTCGACCCGGATCTCGGCATGCTCGACCTGCGTCGGTCGATCCTGGAGCGGATCAACGACCGGGCCGGCGAGGATCGCTTCCCGGTGACGCCGCAGCGCCTCGTGCACGACGTGCGGGCCGTGATGCCGGAGGACGGCATCGTCTGCCTCGACAACGGCATGTACAAGATCTGGTTCGCGCGCAACTACCGCACGCGCATCGCGAACACGCTGCTCCTCGACAATGCGCTCGCCACGATGGGCGCTGGCCTGCCTACCGCCATGATGGCGAAGCTCCTCAACCCTGATCGGCGGGTCATGGCGGTCTGCGGCGACGGCGGCTTCATGATGAACTCGCAGGAACTCGAAACCGCGATGCGCCTGAAGCTCGACCTCGTAGTGCTGATTCTGGAGGACTCGGCCTATGGGATGATCCGCTGGAAGCAGGCGGTGGATGCCTTCGCGGATTACGGCATGACCTTTGGCAACCCGGACTTCGTCGCCTACGCCAATTCCTACGGCGCGACTGGTCACCGGATCGCCGCGGTGGGCGAGCTGACTCCAACACTCGAAGCCGCCTTCGCGGCGGGTGGGGTCCATCTCGTGGCGGTGCCGGTCGACTACGTGGAGAACAACCGGGTCCTCATCGAGGAACTCCGGCACGGGATCGGCGGCCCCGAACCGGCCGCATATTAGGTGCCGGCCGTCCGGGCTGGCCTGCCGCGACATACTGGGAGACGTCTCATGACCACGATGACAGTGCAGGATCGCTCGCTCTCCCTGCGGCGGCCCGACTTGTTCCGCGAGCAGGCTTATATCGACGGCGCTTTCGTGAAAGCCGACGGCGGCGAGACCATCGCGGTCGACAACCCGGCCACGGGCACGACCCTTGGCAGGGTGCCGAAGATGGGCGCGCCCGAGGCCGAGCGCGCCATCAGGTCTGCCGAGGCAGCGCTCCCCGGCTGGCGGCGGCGCACCGCCAAGGAGCGCGCCGGCATCCTGCGGCGCTGGTTCACCCTGATCATGGAGAACCAAGAGGATCTGGCCGCGATCATGACGGCCGAGCAGGGCAAGCCGATCAGTGAGAGCCGTGGCGAGATCGCCTACGCAGCTTCCTTCATCGAGTGGTTCGCCGAGGAGGCCAAGCGCGTTTATGGCGACGTCATCCCGGCGCACGGCCCGGACAAGCGCATCGTGGTGCTCAAGCAGCCGATCGGCGTCTGCGCGGCGATCACGCCCTGGAACTTCCCGGCCGCCATGATCACGCGCAAGGCGGGCCCTGCGCTCGCGGCCGGCTGCACCATGGTGCTCAAGCCCGCAAGCCAGACGCCTTTCTCGGCACTCGCCCTCTGCGTGCTCGCCGAGGAGGCCGGGATCCCTAAGGGCGTGCTGTCCTGCGTGACCGGCTCGGCCCAGGCGATTGGCGGCGCAATGACGGGGAGCCCCATCGTGCGCAAGCTCTCCTTCACCGGCTCGACCGAGATCGGCCGCGAGCTTCTCGCGCAATGTGCGAAGACGATCAAGAAGACCTCCATGGAACTCGGCGGCAACGCCCCCTTCATCGTCTTTGACGACGCGGACCTCGACCTCGCCGTGAAGGGGGCGATCGCCTCGAAGTACCGCAATGCCGGACAGACCTGCGTCTGCGCCAACCGCATCCTGGTGCAGGACGGCGTCTACGATGCTTTCGCGGAGCGCCTCGCCAAGGCAGTGCAGGTCATGCCGGTGGGCGACGGCTTCGCGGACGGGACGCTGATCGGCCCTCTCATCGACGCCAAGGCGGTCGCCAAGGTTGAGGAGCACGTCTCGGACGCGGTCGAGAAAGGAGCCCGCATCGTCACCGGTGGCCGGCGCCACTCACTCGGCGGCAGCTTCTACGAGCCGACCGTTCTCGCCGACACCACGCCCGCCATGAGGATCTTTCGCGAGGAGACCTTCGGACCGGTCGCCCCCCTCTTCCGCTTCCGCACCGAGGAGGAGGCGGTAACGCTCGCCAATGACACGGAGTTCGGCCTCGCCTCCTACTTCTACGGCCGCGACATCGGCCGGGTCTGGCGGGTTGCCGAGGCGCTCGACTACGGCATCGTCGGGATCAACGAAGGGATCATCTCGACCGAGGTAGCGCCCTTCGGCGGTGTCAAGGAAAGTGGGCTCGGTCGCGAGGGCTCCTATTACGGCATCGAGGATTACCTGGAGATCAAGTATCTCTGCATGGGCGGGATCGGAGAGCCTCTTGCCTGATGAGCCCATCCCACTACGCATCGCTGACCCGCATAACTCACACAAGGCCTTCTGTTAGACCTTCAGCTGCACTCTGCACGTCAGCATCGTGGTGGCGCCGGCCATCAAGTCGTGGGAAGGGAGCACAGCGCGGCGCTTAGCTGAGATCCTGATCATGGCTGACGAGCGCACATCGCGTGATGACGAAACCACTGTATTGGGTCGCTTCACGCCCGATTGGTCGTTCGGCGGATCCAGCGGTGTGCTTCCTGACCGCAGGCCTGTCACGGCGGCCTTTAACGGGATCGGGCATCGCTTCATCGACCGCGACTTGGACGATCTCGACCACGCCCTCGCGATCACGGTCCACAGGGGCCGGCGGCACGCGCTGACCCAGTGTTCGATAGGATCTTCGGTCGTCGGCGGAAGGACAACCCGGGGATAACAGGGAAAGAAAAAAGATGATCTCTATAGTAGTGCTCCTGTTATCGCCGGCGAACAGGGACACAACCTGCCCAGAGTCCAGTCACGTTCTTGTCTGGTCCTCACCGAAGGCCGCTCCGCTTCGCGGTGCTGGTAGAACGATTCGCCCGCCTCAGTCCCGCTTACTCATCGGGGCTGGCGGCTCATGACAGGGCAGTTCGGGCCTGAAATGGCCCCTCTCGCCGTGGATGTCGGTGCGTGAAACCGCGCCGGGGCGGGATGGGCCGCCCCGGGGACCGATCACGACCGAGAGAACAGAGACGGATAACACCATAATTTTCCTATCATAACCGGCCCGTTGTCCCGGCGGCTCCACGACGGAGGACGGCGGGGGCCCAACTGCCATTTTGGGGAGGGCCGACCAAAGGGCTCACCGGGACGCCGGCACGGCCTAGTTCCGGATCGACTCTCAGCAACGGTCAGCGCTCTCGAAAGCCCTTCAGAGAGCGTCGGACAGAGGATCGGTCCTACTGCACGACGCACCGTGGCAGGCGGCTGCATTCGGTCCATGTCGGTTCCATGCGATAAACACCGCTTCAAGGGAGTTCCAGCCAATTCCCCTTACCCTCGCGAAGCGGGATTTCACCATGAGCGGCAACGACGCGAAGGACGAGGGGGAACAGGAACGCGGAACGAGACCGGAGGGCGATCTCTCCGCGAGGCTCAAACGTCTCGAGACGCAGATCGACCGGAAGCGACCGTCGGCTTCTCCCGAGCATTCGTCGCGCCCCGGCTCGTCCGATGGGCCGTCTCCTCTCGGGCGCGCGATGCAACTCTCCACGGAGTTCGTCGCGGGCGTGATTGCGGGAGGGATTCTCGGCTGGATCTTCGATCGTTTCCTCGGGACGAAGCCCTGGGGCTTGATCGTGTTCCTCATGCTGGGCTTCATCACGGGCGTCTACAACGTGATGCGCGCGTCCGGCTTCAGTGGGCCGCGCTCCGGATCGGGCTACCGGCGGAGCTCGTAAGACAGACAACTAGCGAGCGGATGGGACCGCCAGGGTCTGCTCGGCAGAGGGATACACGACCCGCAGGGGCGCGGCGTCCGCCCGTACGGCCACAGGCACGGAGGTCTG
>NZ_JBAWTG010000145.1:0-11227 GCF_037106235.1 Methylobacterium nigriterrae
GCGAGCGACCAAATTTTATTGAGTTCTGGCAGGGACTTAGAATGATAGGCCAGCGGGTCCCAAACCAGGTGCGCTACCAGACTGCGCTACACCCCGACATGTCGAGGTATCTACGGGCTCCGCGCAAGCGCGGCAAGGCCGCCGGGCGGGGCGTCCGCGCCGCTCGGGGCGCCGCCATGGTTCCCGACATGGCCCCGGATGAAGGCGCCAGCGCTCGCCAGCGACTCACGGCCCTCGCGCAGCTCCGGGAAGAACAAGTGCCAGGCGTGGATCATGCGGGGCCAGACCTGGAGCGTCACGGGCACGTCCGCGGCGCCCGCGGCGCCCGCGAGCCGCACGGCGTCGTCGAGGAGCGTCTCGGCCGAGCCGACCTGGATCAGCGTCGGCGGCAGGCCCGCGAGGTCGGCCCGCAGCGGCGAGACGAGCGGCGCGTCCGGATCGCCGCCCTGGAGATAGGCCGCGGCCAGCTCCGCGAGATAATCGCGATGGATCAGCGGATCGACCGCCTCCTTGGCCGACAGGCTTTCCCCGGTGAGCGCGAGGTCGACCCAGGGCGAGGCGCACCACAGGCAGCCCGGCATCGGGTCGCCGGCCTTGCGCAGGGAGATCAGGGTCGCAAGGGCGAGGCCGCCGCCCGCGCTCTCACCGGCCAGCGCGATTCGCGTGGACGCGATGCCCGAGGCGAGAAGGTAGCGGTAGCCCGCGAGCGCATCCTCGAGGGCGGCCGGGAAAGGGTGCTCCGGGGCGAGCCTGTAGGCCAGCGCCAGGGTCCTGGCGCCGGCCTCGCGGCCCGCCTGCGCGACCATGTGCCGGTGGCTCGCGAGCGAGCCGGAGACGTAGCCGCCCCCGTGCAGGAACAGCATGACCCGGCGCGCGTCGGCTGCCGGCGTCGAGGTCCACTCGGCCCGCACGCCTCCGGCCTCGACCGGCTCGATCCTGACGTCGGCCGGGATGACGTAATCGGCGCCGAGGCCGTCGACCCGCGCACGGCGCGCGGCGAGATCCGCGGGCCGCGGGCTCGCCGCGAGGCGGGCGCGGATCCGGTCGATCTCGGAAGCGGGCATCGGGCCTCTCCTGTCCGGCGCCGCGACAGCAGGCTCGCGCGGGTCCGCCGGTGTCAAGCTTCCGGCCGCCTCCGCTTGACCTCGGTACGCAGGCGTCCCACCTGCGCCGCGAGGGCGGCGCCGACAGGCGAGCAGAACCCGGAGTCCCGATGATCGATCTCTATTACTGGCCGACGCCGAACGGCCACAAGGTCACGCTGTTCCTGGAGGAGGCCGGCCTCCCCTACACGATCAGGCCCGTGAACATCGGCGCGGGCGACCAGTTCAAGCCGGACTTCCTGAAGATCGCCCCGAACAACCGAATGCCGGCGATCGTCGACCACGAGCCGGCGGGCGGCGGCGCGCCCGTCCCGCTCTTCGAATCGGGCGCGATCCTGCTCTACCTCGCCGAGAAGACCGGCCGCTTCCTGCCGGCCGACCTGCGCGGCCGGGCCGAGACCCTGCAATGGTTGTTCTGGCAGATGGGCGGCCTCGGGCCGATGCTCGGGCAGAACCACCACTTCTCGCAATACGCGCCCGAGAGAATCCCCTACGCGATCGAGCGCTACGTCAACGAGACGAACCGGCTCTACGGCGTCCTCGACCGGCGGCTGGCCGATCGGGACTACGTGGCGGGGCCGGACTACACGATCGCCGACATGGCGGCCTATCCCTGGATCGTGCCGTGGGAGAAGCAGGGCCAGAACCTCGACGATCACCCGAACCTGAAGCGCTGGTTCGAGTCCGTCGCCGAGCGGCCGGCCACGAAGGCCGCCTACGCGCGCGCCCCGGAGGTCAACCCGGACTACGGCAAGACCATGAGCGAGGATGCCAAGAAGGTGATGTTCGGCCAGAATGCCGCGAACACGCGGCGCTGAGGGCGGAACCCCGGCGCCGGGGGCGCGTCACCCCGCCCGCAGGCTCTGAAGGGGGACCGGCGCCGCGTGGGGCCGCGTGGCGAGCATCCGGTCGATCAGCGCCAGCACCTCGGGCCGGCCGCAATTGGCGGCCGGCTCGAAGGGCGTCCAAGTCTGATTGAAGTCGAGCTGCGCGAACACGTCGCGGTAGCGGCGCAGCTCGTTGATCGTCAGGGGCACGCCGCGCACGAACGCCTTGTGGGCCGAGATCGTGAGCGCGCGGCGGAAATCCTGCGGGTCGAGCTCGAACTTCAGGGCATCGCCGCAGAACAGGATCTTTCGGGCACGGTCGAGCAGAACCGCGTGGCCGTCGAAATGGCCGGCGGTGCGGTGCAGCTCGAGCCCCGGCAGCGGCTCGAGCACGTCGTCGTAGGGCCACGACACCTGAAGGGCCGCGCTCCAGGTGAAGTCGGCCGCCGGAAGGCAAAGCTCCGGGTCGAACCGGTCCTGCAGCTGCACCAGCGCGCCGTAGGAATGGGGGTGGGAGGCCGAGAGCACCTGCATCCCGCCGAGGCTCGCGATGTGGTCGAGCGCCGCCTCGCTGAAGACCGGGCAGGCCTCGAAGCCCATGTTGCCCTGCTCGGTCCGGATCAGGTAGGCGCTCGGCCCGATCCCGGAGACGGGCTCGTTCCAGAATCGCCAGACGCCCGGCTCCAGTTCCTGCCAGTGGCAGGGGAAGCGCGCCTGCGCCTGCCGCTCGCTCCAGAACCGCCAGCCATCCTGCGGCACCACGTGGCGGGCGTCGAGGCACATCGGGCAATGCGGCGGCGTCTCGAAATGGCGCTGCCAGAAGCCGCAATTGTCGCAGGTATAGGCGGGCAGCTTCAGGGCGCCCGCGAAGGGCAGGTAACCGGGCACGGGCGTCTCGGAGCAGGTGGCGTCGCGGCTGACCTAGCAGGCGGGGCCGGGGATTGCACGATCGGCCGCGAGAAGCCGAGCGTGAGGCGCCGCCGGATCGACCGGGCGGTGTATGCCGCACGACCCTCGCTCGGGACGTCGATCTCGGCGGCAGATCCGGGCGGGAAGCGTTGGCGTCCCGCCTACCGCCTCGCGATGAGACGCCTCGGCACGCGCGCGATCGCGGCGAGGCCGGAAAGACCGAGAATGGCCGCACCCGTGAGCCCCAGGACGAGCAGATCGCGCTCGCGGCTCGTCCAGAACTCGCTGCGCGTATGCTTGGTGCGCTCCCCGAAGCGGCCGTCGATGCCGACCGCGCCGGGCACCGGCTCGAACAGGTTGCCCGCGCGATCGGGGGCGGGCTCGTCCTCGAGCTGGCTCTCCCAGGCTTCGGCGGCCTTGCGGTCGGCAAAACCCGGCGCGACGGCCTGGGCCGCAGCCATCAGCAGGGAGGAGCGGCCGACCCAGACCTCCCGGCGCGGATGCTCGATGGCGTGGTGGATCGCCTCGGCGCAGAGGCGCGGGTCGAAGACGGGATCCGGGGCGTTCTGGCCGTGGCCGGTGCGGGTGCGGGCCCAGTTGAATTGCGGCGTATTGACGGCCGGGAGGTAGACGACGCTGAGCGTGACGTCGACGCCGTCATGGATCAGCTCGGCCCGCAGGGAATCCGTGAAGCCCGAGACCGCGAACTTCGCCGCGCAGTAGGGCGCCTGGAGCGGTGCTGCCCGGATGCCGAGGCCCGAGGAGACCTGCACGATGGCGCCGCGGTTGCGCGTCCTCATGTGGCGCAGGGCCGCGAGCGTGCCGAAGACATGGCTCAGATAGGTCGTCTCGGTGACGCGCCGGTACTCCTCCGGGGTGATGCGGTCGGCCGGGCTCACCACCGTCGACATGGCGTTGTTGATCCAGGCCCGGATCGGCCCGAGCTCGCGCTCGATCCGCTCCGCCGCGGCATCGACGGCGCCGGCGTCGGAGACGTCGGCCGAGATCGCCAGGACCGGTCGGCCGTAGGCCGAGAGTGCTTCGGCCGCCGCGTCGAGGCGGCCCTGATCGCGCGCGATCACCGCCACCGACCAGCCGCGGGACGCCATGAGATGGGCGGTCGCGAGCCCGATCCCGGCCGTCCCGCCCGTCACAACCGCCACCCGTGCCATGCTCCGCATCCCTCGCGCCCGACCGTTCCAGGCCGGTCAATGCGGCGGCGCCGAAACGGTTGCGGCCCCGCCCCGGCGCCGAGACGACGCGGGGCCGGCCGAGCCGTCGCGATGCCTGCGGCTACGGGTGGGCGGGGGCGGCGTGCGGGTCGTGCTTGTCGGGCGTCGTGTCCTGCGGGTTGGTGCCGCGCTTCCGCGCGATCCAGATCAGCAGGTTGCGGATCGTCACGTAGAAGACCGGCGTCAGGAACAGGCCGAAGAAGGTCGCGCCGATCATGCCGAAGAACACGGCCGTGCCGAGCGCCTGCCGCATCTCCGAGCCGGGACCCGTCGCGACGACGAGGGGCAGCACGCCCAGGATGAAGGCGAAGGCCGTCATCAGGATCGGGCGCAGGCGCAGGCGGCAGGCATCGACGGCCGCAGCGACGGGGCCCTTGTGCTCGGTCTCCTCGATCTGGTGGGCGAACTCGACGATCAGGATCGCGTTCTTGGCCGCCAGGCCGATGAGCACGATCAGGCCGATCTGGGTCAGGATGTTGTTGTCCTGGCCCCTGAGCTGCACCCCGAACAGGGCGGCGAGGACGCCGGTCGGCACCACCAGGATGATCGCGAGCGGAAGGGCCCAGGATTCGTACTGAGCGGCCAGCACCAGGAAGACGAGCAGCACGCCGAGGGCGAACACGTAGATCGCCGTGCCGCCCGCCGCCTTCTGCTGGAAGGCGATCTCGCTCCAGTCGTAGGCGTAGCCCTCCGGCAGGACCTTCCGGGCCATCTGCTCCATGGCGTCGAGCGCCTGGCCGGTCGAGATGCCGGGCTTGGCCACGCCCTGAACGGGAACCGAGTAGAACAGGTTGAAGCGCTGCACGATCTGCGGACCGGTGATCTCGCGGACCGAGGCGAGCGTGCCCATCGGCACCAGGGCGCCCGTGGAGGAGCGGACCTTCAGCTGCGTGATGTCCTCGACGCTGACGCGGTAGGGCGCGTCCGCCTGCAGGCGGACCTGGTAGATGCGGCCGAGCGTGTTGAAGTCGTTGACGTAGGCGCCGCCGAGATTGGCCTGAAGCGTCGAGAAGACGTTGGACAGCGGCACGTTCAGCATCCGCGCCACGGTGCGGTCGATGTCGATGAAGAGCTGCGGCGTGTCGTTGCCGAAGGTCGTGAAGACCCGCTGCACGTCCTTGCTCTGGTTGGCTTGGCCGATCAGCTCCCCGGTCGCGGCCAAGAGCGGCCCGATCGCCGAGGATTGGCGGCTCTCGATCTGCATCTTGAAGCCGCCGCCGGTCCCGAGGCCGCGCACGGGCGGCGGCGGGATCACGATGATGCGCGCCTCCTGGATGCCGGCCGTCGCCCTGAGCACGTCGCCCGTGATGACAACAGCGCTGCGCCCGGCCGCCGCGCGCTCCTTCGCGTTCTTCAGCGTCAGGAACATCACGGCGCTGTTCGTGGTGTTGGTGAAGGTGGCGCCGTCGAAGCCGGCGATGATCACGGAGTTCGTGACGCCGTCGACGCCGCGCGCGATCTCGGCCGCCCGGGTGACGACCGCGGTGGTACGGTCGAGCGAGGCGCCGGAGGGGAGCTGGACCACGCCGATCAGGTAGCCCTGGTCCTGGTCCGGGATGAAGCCCGTCGGGGTCGTCTGGGCGAGGTGGACGGTGCCCACGATCGCGGCCGCGTAGACGAGCAGCATCGCGATGAGGCCGATCGCCCGCGAGGTGAGGAAGCGGATCGTCGCCGCGTAGCCGTTCGAGAGCGCGTCGAAGCCGCGGTTGAAGCCCCGCGCCAGCCAATTGACGAAGCGCGCCAGGAAGAATCTCGGCGCGGCATGGGCGTGGTGCGGCTTCAGGAGCAGCTTGCAGAGCGCGGGCGACAGCGTCAGCGAGTTGAAGGCCGAGATGATGGTCGAGGCCGCGATGGTGAGCGCGAACTGCTTGTAGAACTGGCCCGAGATGCCCGGGATGAAGGCGGTCGGGATGAACACCGCCGCGAGCACGAGCGCGATGGCGACGACGGCGCCGCCGACCTCGTCCATGGTCTTGTGCGCGGCCTCGCCGGGCGAGAGCCCCTCGGCCATGTTGCGCTCGACGTTCTCGACGACGACGATCGCGTCGTCGACCACGATGCCGATCGCGAGCACTAGCCCGAACAGCGTCAGGTTGTTCAGCGAGAAGCCGAGCGCCGCCATCACCGCGAAGGTGCCGACGAGCGAGACGGGAATCGCGATGACCGGGATGAGCGCGGTGCGCCAGCTCTGCAGGAAGACGAGCACCACGATGACCACGAGGCCGACCGCCTCGAACAGGGTCTTGTAGACCTCGTGGATCGATTCCTCGATGAACTCGGTCGGGTTGTAGGCGATGCGGTACTCGACGTCCGGCGGGAAGTTCGCCTTGAGCCGCTCCATCGTCGCCTTGACCGAGTTGGCCGCATCGAGCGCGTTGGTGCCGGGGCGCTGGAAGGCGCCGATGCCGACCGCGGGCGTCGCATTCAGGAAGGAGTTCGTCGTGTAGTCCTTCTGGCCCATCTCGACGCGGGCGATGTCCTTGATGCGGACCAGGCGCCCGTCGCTCGCCTTGACGATGACGTTGGCGAACTCGTCCGGCGTCTGGAAGCGCCCTTGCGACTGCACCACGAGCTGGAAGGCGCTGGTCGAGGGCGCCGGCGGGGCGCCGAGCGCGCCGGCCGCGACCTGCACGTTCTGCTCCTGCAGGGCGGAGATCACGTCGGTGGTCGACAGGCCGTAGGCCGCGAGCTTGTTCGGGTCGAGCCAGATGCGCTGCGCGTACTCGTTGCCGCCGAAGATGCTGATGTCGCCCACGCCGTCGAGGCGCAGCATCTCGTCGCGGATGTTCAGGTAGATGTAGTTGGCGAGGTAGTTCTGGTCGTAGGTCTTGTTCGGAGACAGGAGGTGGACGACCAGCATCAGGTCGGGTGAGGCCTTGCGGACGGTGACGCCGAGGTTGCGCACGTCCGGCGGCAGGCGCGGCTGCGCCACCGAGAGGCGGTTCTGGACGAGGACGTTCGCGATATCGAGGTTGGTGCCGACCTTGAAGGTGACGGTCAGCTGCATGTTGCCGTCGTTCGTGGAGAGCGACGTCATGTAGAGCATGTTGTCGACGCCGTTCACCTCCTGCTCGATCGGCGTCGCGATGGTGGCGGCGACCGTCTCGGCATTGGCGCCGGGATAGGAGGCGCGCACCACGACGGTCGGCGGCACGATCTCGGGATATTGCGAGACGGGCAGCGACTCGTAGGCGACGTAGCCCAGGATCAGGAAGATGATCGAGGTGACCGAGGCGAAGATCGGCCGGTCGACGAAGAAATGGGCAAAACGCATCGGTCAAACCTCTGGCCGCTTCCGGCCCCGAGGCCGGCATCGGCTTGCGTCGTCATCGGCGCGGATGCCCGGGGCGCGGCGCGTCCCGGGTCCGGCGAACATCGTTTCGAGACCTGGCGCGTCCCGCCCGCGCGGGCGCGTCAGGACCTTGTCGGCGGCAGCGTCTGCATCTCCGGCGTCACCTTGGCGCCGGGACGCACGCGCAGCAGACCATTGATCACGACGGTCTCGTCGCCCTTGAGGCCCTCGCGGATCACCCGGTACCCGTCGACCTTGGGCCCGAGCTTGACCTCCCTGGCCGAGGCCGTGCCGTCGTCGCCCACGAGGTAGACGATGCGCTTGTCCTGGTTGGCGGAGACCGCGTCGTCGGGCAGCAGGATGCCCCGGAACGGCTTGGTGGCCGGCAGCGACACGATGCCGAACAGGCCCGGCTTGATGAATCCGTCCGGGTTCTCGACGGTCGCGCGCAGCAGGACCGTGCCGGTCTGGTTGTCGACGCGGTTGTCGACGAAGTCGAGCGTGCCCTTGCGGGTCGGCTTCTCCTCGCCGGTCAGCGCGATCAGGATCGGAACGCCCTTGCCCTGCTGGGTCTGGCCCATGCCGATGCCGAGGCTGCCCTGGTACTTCAGGAACGAGCGCTCATCGACGGTGAACGCGAAGTAGATCGGGTCGAGGGACACGATCGTGGTCAGCATCGTCTGGTCGGTGATGACGATGTTGCCCTCCGTGACGAGGCGCCGGCTGATGCGGCCGTTGATCGGCGAGCGCACCTCGGTGAAGTCGTAGTTCAGCTGGGCCTGGCGCAGGGCCGCCTCGGCGTTGTCGACGTCGGCCTGCGCGGTCTGCGAGGCCTGGCGGCGCTGGTCGGTGACCTGCTCGGAGATATTGCCCGAGCGGCTGAGCGTCTGGGCGCGGTCGAGGTCGGTCTGGGTGAAGTTGAGGCGCGCCTTGGCGGAGGCGAGCGTCGCCGTCGCCTGGTCGAGGGCCGCCTTGTAGGGGCGGCGGTCGATCACGAACAGCAAGTCGCCCTTCTTGACGGTGGCGCCGTCCTGGAAGGCGATCTTGTCGAGGTAGCCGGTGACGCGGGCGCGCACCTCGACGAACTCGACCGGATCGAAGCGGCCGGTATAAGCGTCGCGCTCGACGATCTCCTTCACGACGGGCTTGGCCACCGTCACGGTCGGCGGCGGCCCGCCCGGCGCCTGGGCGAGCACCGGCGTGGCGAGGAGAGCGGCCGCGAGGCCGAGAGGACCGAGAAGGCTCGAGAGCCGACGCATGCGCATGTTGGGTTTCCCTGCGCCCCGCGCCGTAGAAGCTCGGCGCGAGTCGTGTGGTGCGGTGCCGCACACCTCTGCAGAAAGGGCGGATGGGGTCGGGCCCGTCCGGCAGGCAACCGGACGGCCTCTACTCAACCGGCTCACCGGCCGCGTACCAGTCCTTGAAGCCGCCGCGATAATGCGCCTCGATCGGCAGGCCCGCATTCTGGGCCGCCGCCAGCGCGTGCACCGAGCGCACGCCGGCCGCGCAGGCGAAGACGGGTCGGCGGCCGTCCTGGGCGATCAGGTCCGCCAGCCTCGCCGGATCGAAGCACGACAGCGGATGCGCCACCGCCCCCGGAATGTGGCCGGCCTCGTACTCGTAGGGCTCGCGCACGTCGATCACGAGCAGCGCGCCATCGGCCAGGCCGCGCTTGATCGCGTCCCTGTCCAGGTCGACAATCTTCATCCACTCACCTCATCCGCCGGTCTTCAGGCCTGAGGACCGCCGGAGGCGTCCGGAGCCGACGCGGCGGGGCGCAGGCGACCGGCGCGCACCGCCAGCGCCGCCGGAAACACGGGCGGGCTGACGCCTTTCCATATTCGTCAGTCTTCAGCGGCGCAACAGCCGCCGGTCCGGCGCGGGCGCGCTCATCCGCCGAGGATCGCGCCCGCGCGCGCGAAGTGAGCCCGCCAGGAGGGCGACACGGCGGCGGCCGAGCGTTCCGCGGCCTCTGCCCTGCGGGGCGAACCCGGCTCGGCGAACTCCGTCACGGCCCGCATCCAGCCCGGCCCGTCGAGGGGGTCGAGGAAATCCGCGAAGCCGTCGCCGATCTCGCGGTGGACCGGGATGTCGGAGGTGATCGCCGGCAGCCCGCAGGCGGCGGCCTCCACGACCGGCAGCCCGTAGCCCTCCGTGAACGAGGGCATCAGCAGCGCCGTGGCGCTGCGCATCAGGGCGCCGAGGCCGTGGGTCGAGAGCCCCGAGACCTCGACGACGTGGTCCCGGATCGCCGCGCAGCGCTCCAGCATGTCGACGATGTTCTCGGCTTCCCAGCCGCGCCGCCCGACGAGGACGAGGCGCGGCGCCGCGGGCCCGAGGCGCTCGGCGAGCGCGCGCCAGACCTGGAGCAGCATCAGGTGGTTCTTGCGCGGCTCGATCGTGCCGCAGACGAGGAAGACCGGGCGGTCCGGCGCGAAGCGCTCGCCCTCCCGCGCGAAGGCCGGCTCGACGCCGAGATGGGCCACCGTCACGGGCTTTGCCCCGAGGCCGAGCCCCGCGATGTGGCGCGAGACCTGCGCGCCGACATCGGCCGAGTTGACGATGATGTGAGCCGCGTGCCGCGCGATCGTGAGCATGCGCAGGGCATGCCGGTCCGCCTCGCCGGGCCGCCCGTACTCGGGATGGGTGATCGGAATCAGATCGTGCACGAAGAAGACCGGCCGGATGTCGGTGCGGGTGTAGAGCCAGTCGAAGCGCTCCGGCCGGTCGAGGCGCAGGTGCGAGGTGTGGAGATAGAGCGTGCCCGGCGGCAGCGCGTCGACTCCCGCCGCCCGCAGCGTGCGGAGTGCGGTCTCGGCCTGGAGCCGGCGCCTGTGCCGGGAGGGAGCGCGGGCCGCGGACGGCGGCAATCCCCCGCCCTGCCCGTCCGGCCGGCCGCCGAGCCGCCGCACGAGATCGCGATAGACCGGGTCCTCCCCCGCCTCGACGTCCTCGACCCAGCCGGCCGACACCGCCTCGACGATCGCCGAGAAGCGCGCCCGGTCGAGGATGCGCGGCCCGAGCGCCGTCGCCACGAGGCCGAAGCGATGCCCCTCCCCCGCCAGGACGTGACGGGCATAGGCCAGGTCGACCCGGTCGATCCCGCTCGGGCTCGGATGGCGCAGGCGGGTGATGAGGCGGGTGAGGTCGAAGGCGATCGCGGTCTGCGGCATGATCCTCGGCGGGTCGGGGGTTCCGGGTGGCTCGACTCAACCCGGTAGCGCCCCGGGCCCCCGAGGACCAGCCATGCGGGGGTCCCGCGGCGTGCGAAAAGGGCCGCAGACCGGGGTTGCGCAGCCCAGATCGGAAAGCTAAGACGCCCGAACCCTTCGGGGTGTCGGAGCGTAGCGCAGCCCGGTTAGCGCACTAGTCTGGGGGACTAGGGGTCGGAGGTTCGAATCCTCTCGCTCCGACCATTTCTTTTCGTATTTGCAACGGCTTAAGGGAAAGCCGCTCGCGTCGCAATTCGGTTGCTTGGCCCATGGGTCCAATTTGGGTCCGATTGCGTAGCACCGGACAGACCAGCGAAAAATTGGACGGTACCGCGGCTCGGGCTGAGTCGGACACTTCGTGTGGAGTGAAGCCGCTGCTGAGGCCTCCAGCTTCAATCAGCTGAGCGCGGTTCCTGAACGCCCTTCGCCCTGCTTCCTGAGCTGTTTGGACGCTGTGAAGTTTGGCAAGTGCGCAGCTATGTGTCTGGATGCGAGACCTCCTTGGCGGCTGCAACAACCTTGAGGGCTTTCGGGAGCGCGTCCGGATCAGGCGGTTTGGTAACGGGCTTGGCGAGTTCGGGGTTCGCCTTCAGCCGCTCACGCAGGACCCTGTCGGGTGATCGGCCCTTCAGCACACGCTGACGACGGCCGT
>NZ_JBAWTG010000146.1:0-11176 GCF_037106235.1 Methylobacterium nigriterrae
GCGAGCACCGCCTCGTCGATGCGCTCCTCGTCGACCGACATCCGAGCAGCTTAGCACACCACGCTCAGACCGGGCGTGGTCCCAGCCGATCGGTTACGACGCTCGCGCGCTGAGGCCGGCACAGGGTTTAGCGCGGCAGAAAGCAGAGCGACCGCAGCAGCAAGGCGGCAAATCGAGGCGTCATGTTCGGCATCCCGGTAAGGTCGAATACCGGCACTTCGTTCCGCACCTCTGGCAAGCTATATTATTGCCACACCATGTAAAACAAACCCGGCACCTCATCAGCATCTTCGCCACGAAAGATTTGACTTCTGGAAGTTCTCCAAATTGGAGCGCACGGAGAAAACGCCCGCACTATGTAATTGAAAGAGCCCAGGCGCGAATTGATCGATGACACTCGTTTCGGCAGGAGGAGCCGCCCATGAACCGCCGCCAATCTTTGTATGCGGGAGCCTCTCTCCTCGGGGTGTTGGCAGGGCTGCGCACCGTTGGTCGGGCGGCCGCCGAAGACTTCGAGATCGTGAAGAGCGATGCCGAGTGGCGGCGTCAGCTCGGTCCCGCCGAATACGCGATCCTTCGGGGTCATGGGACCGAACGCGCCGGCTCAAGCCCGCTCAACGGCGAGAAGAGGCCGGGCCGGTTTGCTTGCGCCGGCTGTGACCTTCCCCTGTTCTCGTCGGATACGAAGTTCGAGAGCGGAACCGGCTGGCCGAGCTTCTGGGCGCCACTCCCCGATGCGGTCAGTACCGCCTCGGATACGATGTTCGGGATGAGCCGCACGGAGGTGCATTGCCGCCGCTGCGGTGGTCATCTCGGCCACGTCTTCAACGATGGTCCGCCCCCCACGGGTAACCGCTACTGCATGAACGGTGCGGCTCTGCGCTTTCTCCCCACCTGACCGTTCACCGTCTGCCGCGCCTCAGGAGACATCCATGATCCGCCTGACTCTCAATCGCCTCGCCCGCCGCCTCTGGCCGGGTCTCTGGCCAAGTGCGGCCGCGGCCGCGGCCGGGGTTGGCCTCCTCGCAGGCTTGCATAGCTACGGGCTCGCGGAAGAAGCGAGCCGGCGCTTGCCGGAGGCGGCTCTGCAAGCGATGGAACCCACGGATGGGTTACGCACCGCCACGCTGGCCGGCGGCTGCTTCTGGGGTGTTCAAGGCGTGTTCGAGCATGTTCGCGGCGTGAAGCAAGCTGTGTCGGGCTATGCCGGCGGCAGCCGGGAGACCGCAACCTATGAGACGGTCAGTTCCGGCCAGACCGATCATGCCGAGGCGGTGCGCATCTCCTACGATCCGGTGGTCATCCGCTACGACCAACTTCTGCAGATCTTCTTCTCGGTCGCCCTCGATCCGACACAGGTGAACCGTCAGGGTCCGGACACCGGCCCGCAATACCGCTCGGCGATCTTCCCGAGCGACGCCGAGCAGGCGGGGGTGGCGGAGGCCTACATCGCTCAGCTCGAAGCAGCCAAGCTGTATCCCCAGCCGATCGCCACGAAGATCGAACGGGATGCAGTCTTCTATCCGGCTGAGGACTATCACCAGGACTTCATGGCCTTACACCCTCGCCATCTCTACATCGTTGCGAATGACGCCCCGAAACTGCGCGATCTGCAGAGGCTCTTCCCCGAGCGCGCGACCTCCAAGCCCGTCCTCGTCGACCGACCGCCGAGCTGAATCTGGCGAGACCCACTCGGGCCTGCCGCAACGTCTCGCATGAGCCGCAGGAGGGGCTGGTCCGGCCCAATTTTCAAACGTCGTTAACGGGCTCAAGCCCGAAGCAAACCGCGTGTGAAAAGGCGGCCTCAGCAGAAGCACAGACTCAGCATCTACATCCGACCTTCTCCAAGTAGGCGGCCCCGCCCCCCGCAGTGTTTTGTGCGGAGCCACCCTCCCCTGCAGGGTACAGGTGGTACAGGCGGTACTCGAAGGGGAAATGCTCAGATAAGGCGGTACTGGGCAGGGTACAGGGCGGCACTGCACTCCCGTCAGCAGCCTGCCGGTCCCACGCTGTCCCGCTTGTTGTACCACCTCAGATGGCCCGTTTTCGCTCTGCAGTACCGCCTGTACCCTCTGTACCACCCAAGAGTATACCGCTCGCAACCACCGTCAGAGCTCGCGTCATCGCTCCGTGACGACGCTGTCCAACGGAATGTCCTGCGGCTCCGGGTAGATCGTCTCCAAACGCCCAAGCTCAAATCCGACTCCGATTGTCCGCGGCTTGGTCGGCATGGCGGCTATCGTGCGGTCATAGAAGCCGCCGCCATAGCCAAGCCGGTAGCCCTGCTCGTCGAAACCGACCAGTGGCACGACCAAAAGATTGGGAAGCACTGCCTCACCACTTTCAGGCGTCGGCACGTTCCAGACGCCCTGCGTCATCAGGCTGCCCGGTGACCACTCGCGAAAGACAAGTGGCTGCTCCCTTTCCACGATCACCGGCAGAGCAAGTCGTGAACCCCTATCCCGCATGGAGGAGAGGATGCTTCTCGGGTCATACTCCCCGCGAAAGGGCCAGTAGAAGCCGATCAGCTGGCCGGCATAGGGTTCGAGCGCTGCAGCCAGGGCCTGACTGATCCTCTCGCTCCAGGCCGCACGATCCTCGGCGGAGATGCCGATGCGCTGCTCGAGCAGCTTAGCGCGTGTCTGCTTGCGCCAGTCACGGACCACCGGCCAATCCGCATTAGCAGCCGGCAATTCCGGACCGGGATCGGAGATGTTGAACATGTCACTCATCGACCAGCTCTCCGCCACTCTCTTGCTCATTCCTTAGACGTCAAACCATCGGTGCTGATGCACCGCGAAGCGGCTCACCTACTGACCGCCGAAGGCACGCAGCGGACGTCCCGCTTCCGAGCGGTGCACCATCAGGGCAATTCCCGCAGCGTCATCGATGGCCGCCAGGCGGGGGCCTACCGCAGCGTGGAGGGACATCTCGCTGCGATCCAGGATCAAGTTCACGCGCTCGCACCACTCGGCGTCCGGAATGTCCGCCGCCTCCACATCTTTGAGGGTCTCGGCGACAATGTCGCGCACTTCGTCCACGAGTTGGCGTGTCAGAGGCGGTCTCGTCTTGGCCGCATAGGCCTCGGTGATGATCCCGGCCCATTGCTCCGCTGGTCGACTCGGGTGTGTGCTCATGTGCGGTCACCTCACCATTCGTTACAAACACTCGGAGACAGATGCGGCGATTTCGACCATCCTGTCGACACAGGTGTGGTCGTTAGCCATCTGTTAACGATCAGGTCCGACGATCTACTTCTTCGCGGGAGGCGGCCATGACGCGGTCTCAGAAACTTCGCCTGAAGCGTTGGATCATGCGAGAGCTTGATCGGACCCTATCGAAGGTAACTTCCGGTTCGATGTGACCATTCACATCGCAGTTTCCACATGCCAGGCGAGAGGCGATGCGGTTCTGCACAGAATCCCATTCGGCTGGTCTGCGCTTTCGGCTGACTGGGCGGCGTAGTCATCGGTATTTGCCGACGGCGAAGGGCGAGATTTAATTGGCCTTGCTGCGCAGCGAAGTGGCAACAGATGATAAGAGTGGTTTCCTGCGGCCCTTTCCTTCTCGTGTCTAAGCACTCGTCTGCGCAGCTCTTGGTCGGCCAAGGCTATTATTCTTGGCGAGTTCCGAGCGCTGGGCGGCGTAGCTGGCGGCCACCATCGGGTAGTCCTTCGGCAGGCCATAGCGCTCACGGTAGCTGTAGGGTTCAAGCCCGTACTTCGTGAGATGGCGCTTGAGCGTCTTGTAGGCTTTGCCGTCGATGAAGCTGACCAGCGCATCTGATCTGATCGACTTCTTGATCTGAGCAGAGGTCGGCTTCTCAACAGCTTCGCTGCTGGGCGGTTTAGGTTGAGAAAGACCAACAAGCGAGGCATGCACGGTATGGATCAGGTTTGGGAGTTCCCCAGCCGCCACATGATTGCGGGCCACATAGGCCGAGACAAGCTCGGCGGCCCGCTCGATGAAGAGATTATCCTGATGATGCGGCTGCGACGCAGCGACTTCCGTTTCCATGGGGATCTCCAGCTAAACGTCTACGTACTTTGCCGCAAGTTTCGGGAAGCGCAAGCGCACGGGCTGGCTATACCCAAACGAATGAGTACTAGCTATAGAAAAATACATAATACAGGAGCTAACAACTAGTTTTTTCATCTCGCGGTTTAGGCGTGAGGGGCTGTTAAGTCCGGCGGCGATGCTCTTACTAGCCCGCTCAGTCAGCGTCTTTGGCAGCCGAGCGGGCCTGGGGCCGAATTGAACGGACGGTCAGGCTGTCGCATCGGCGTTGCTGCGCCGGCTGCGGGCTTTGGCTGGTGTATCAGCGGCAGCGGAAGAATCTGCGGACTTCCGTCCACCACGGCGCGACTTCGGCGCCTCGGACACGGCCTCGGCCAAGACCGCCGCCTTGGCTTTCGGCTTCGGAGAAGACTTCCGACGCTGCTGGCCCAGACCGAGCTCCTTGGCAAGAAGCGAGCGCTGCGCCGAGTAGCTCGCCGAGGTCATCGGATAGTCGACAGGTAGACCCCACTTCGCCCGATACTCGTCCGCTGTTAAGCCGCGGAGCGTCAGGTGCCTCCTCAAGGTCTTATACGGCTTTCCATCCTCGAAGCTAACGAGGTAATCCGGTGTGATCGATTTCTTGATCTGCGCAGGCGTCACCCGCCCCGGCCCGGCGGCCTGATGTGAGCCGTAGGCAGCTCCGCTCAGCGCGGCATGAACGCTGGCGATCAAGGCAGGCAGTTCACCTACCGGCATCGAGTTGTTCGACACGTAGGCCGAGACGATCTCGGCAGCGAGTTCTACGTAGTTCTCCCGCGCAACCTGTTCAGCGTCACTCATTTGCGAGCCCCTCCTCTGCTCTCTTGCAGCCAGATCGTCTTCCGCGGCAGGAGGCATGACATTATCGATGAAATTACGCGATTCAGAATATGGCGCGCGACAAAGATGTGGGTCATAGGGCGTACTCAGTGAGTTGTGCAGAGATCGAAGGAACTGCCTCAGCTCATCTCAGCGGTCAGTTGATCTTCTAGGGCGCCATCCTGCGCTGGGCGGTACAGGGGGTACAGGTGGTACTCGGAGGGGAAATCTTGGGCGGAGGCGGTACCGGGCGGGGTACAGGGCGGGACAGGTCGCCCCTACCTCAGGCCGGCATCACGCTGCACTACTGGCTGTCCCCCTGCTTCCGCTCTGCAGTAAACCGAATGCCTCACAGTTTTAAGAATGACTTATCGGACAGCTCAGAGTGTGTGCGGAGCTGATCAGCACGCCGCTTGAGACTACAGGCAAGCTCTCGCGCGTAAGCTCGGCCCGGGCGGTGGGTGTCCACATCGGCGATCCGGGGCGAGCGTCAGACACTCCCCCAACGCCCACGACGCCCGTCGCTCTACAGCCCAGCCGTGCGGGTTGACCGCGAAACAGGGCGGGCTCACGCCTACGAAGTATGGCGCGGCCGTGAGCGAACAAAACATGAGCGAGCAGTGGCAATATCAACTGCGGGTCTATCTGCCTGACGAGCTTGTCGACACCGCCCGGACTAACCTTGACAGCCCGGCACTCGCTCCGCTTTCCGTCATTCTTGGCAAACACCATGCGACGATGATGTCGCAGTTCGATGCATTCGCAGGCTACGTCGCCGAAGCAGAACGGCACGGGATTGAGGCCTACCCGCTCTATGCCTGGACCAAAGCCACCATTGAGGACCCGGCGAAGCGGGCAAAGCACCTCAAGTCCTTCGCTCTTCATGTGAATGGCAGGGAGATTTACAGCAGGGACGAGGCGGATGCGCTCGAGACGGACCTGCAGCCGCTCGTGGGAGGCAACTTGATCGAGCGGCTGTCAAAGCACGACACAAATCCTGCAAACAACCCGCAGCCGCCGGAGCAGTACCGCCAACGCAAGATTACCTAAGCTCCGAGAGGTCTCGTCACCCGCGCTCACGTCCCGGCTCCTCCTCGCGCCGCCGGCGCGTTGTCTTTCGTCCAGCTGTCGAGACCGGCCATGGCATCGCGGAGCGGCCCGGCGCACCGAGGTAGGAAACCGTCCATCTGGTTTGAGGTTGCGCGCCGAGCTGCCCTCGCACTGCCCGGCGTGCAGGAGCGCATGAGCCTGACAGGACCCGTGTTCCGAATTGGCCAACGGCGCTTGGCTTGGCTGGGTGAGGATGGCGTCTCGCTGCTGGTCCCCATCGGGGCTGATGAGGGCGAGATGCTGAGCGAGGCCGAACCGAGAACCTTCTCCGCCGCGGGCCAGCTGGGTGGCCATCCGCTGCTGCGGGTCCATCTTGCCTATGTGGTGCAGGCGAGCCTCAGGCGCCTCCTCGAACAAGCTTGGCGCGAACGCGCGTCGAAGCAGGTGCAGCGCTCAAGATCGCGCGCATCGGCAGAGAGACAGCCGAGGCGCGGCGAGGAGCCTCGATGATGGGACAGCGTAGCGCGGCACGGGCCCAGGAGGGCTCCGTGAACCGGGCTGCGCGCTTCGGGTTTCATCATGACGCGGCTGTTGAACCCTGAGAGGAGCCTCAGTGACGGGTAAGGTCCTGATCACCGGTGCCGCGGGACGAATGGGGCGCACGCTGCAGCAGCATTGGCAAGGCCGAGCCGTGGTCGGGCTCGACCGCATCGGCGCCGACCTCGCCGTGGATCTCCTGCAAGGACCTGACGCTTGCGCCCCGGCCTTCACGGGCATCGAGACCGTGGTGCATCTCGCGGCTGATCCGGATCCCGGTTCGCCGTTCGAGCGCGGCGGCTATGGCAACACGCTGGCGACCCTGACGGTCGTGGCAGCCTGCCTCAGGGCTGACGTGCGTCGGCTGATCTTCGCCAGCTCCGTCTGGGCCGATGCCCCAGCCTGGGGCTTGTCGGACCGGACGACGTGGTACGCGGCCTCGAAGCTTGCCGGGGAGGCAATGGTGCGTGCCTGGGCGGATCAGACGGGCAACCCGGCCGTGTGCCTGCGACCGGGCTACTTCGATCCTGACTCGGATTGCGCCGACGACTTCAACGAGGCGCTGCGGGTGGATGTGCCATCGCTGTGCCGCCACTTTGACGAGGCTCTGGCTTGGGCGGGTCCAGGTTGCGCGATCCGCTACGCTGTCGGGAAGCTCGGCTGATAGGCGTCGTCACTCTCGAGGGGTGGGTGCGGAGAGTTGGCCCTCCTGCCTTATCACTCCTCGGGCGCGACCGATGGCAATGGCAGTGCTGAGAGGGCCAGCAGCACACCGACTGCGCCGATGGCGGACGAGAGAAAGCCGTCGCTGTCGAAGTCGAGGTCACGCGGTCGAACGAGCCAGGCGACAGTCAGGGCCACTATGGCAACGCTCAGGGCCAGAGGGCACCAGAGCAGGCGAAAGCCCGGGATCCGGGCCGGGGAGAGGCTGCGATTGGTCATGGCGCGGATGTAAGCAGGCTCTGTTGCAGCGTGATCGCGTCAAAGCCTGCTATGTTGCGTCGCCTGTTTCTGTGAGCGGCTTCACAGCCTGGGTGTGCGTCCGACAGCATCGCGCCTCCTCGCTCAGGAGAGGCGAAACGCCCAAACCATCAGGTGATTCGAGCGATCGCAGGCCGTAGTTGTCTGACTACCGCACTTCATTAAATCTTCCGAGTCTGGTTTCTTGTCTTCCGGACGTTGGACAGACACAAGGGAGCGTCTCGGTCGATCCGCGACCTAAAGGCAAGCACCATCCTGGTCCCGTTGTCTTCATAGACGTCGAATGCTTCCGGCTGGACAGTTCTGGGTACTGCATCCACGAAAAGAGGTGCAGTCAGAGCGGCGTGAGTAGATGACGGCTCTCTGGCGCGATGATTCGGGCGTGAGTGCCTTCGCGTTCCGCGAAACGATGCAAGCCGAGGTCGGCGGTAACCACTTGTTAACCACTGGAAACACGCTCCTGGCCATGCTGCGCCGCAGCGGAAATGCGGCTTTTCTGCAACTCCCATCCGCCGACGTGTCAAACTGCGCCATTCCCCGCTGTCCTTTTGAGCTGCGCTGTAGAATAGTTCCTCGGGTTGAGACTTGAGGTGGGGCCGTAAGGGGGCGCTTGGCACCATTGAAACGGGAGCCGACTTTAACGGCGTGCCGGCAATGACGTGCGCAAGGCTACGGGGCGGACGCCTGAAATCCTTGGGAAGGAAAGATAAAATGACGATGAAATGGCTCGCCGCCGGCGCGGTGGCGCTCTCGGTCGGCATGACGGCGACGGCCTCGTACGCGCAGACGACGACGGTTCCAGGTGAGCAGGTCGGCCTCGCGGTCGGCGCTCCGCTTCCCGAGGGCGTCTACGCGATCAACACCTTCACGTACCGCAGCCCCGACGGCCCGAACGCGACCTCAGTCGACACCGCCGTCAACATTCCGGTCCTCGTGTGGTCGACCCCGTGGCAGATCCTCGGCGCCCGCGTCGAGCTGGCCATCGCCCCGCCTACCGTGTTCACCTTCAGCCGCGCCGCGAACGGCCGTGACACCAGCATCAACGTCGGCACCTTCGTCGGCGGCATCTTCGCCTGGGATCTCGGCAGCAACGTCGGCGTCAGCTACCTCGCCGGTGTCTACCTCAACGACCTCAACGCCGGTCGCGGCGGCGGCCTCGGCATCCTGGCCTCGAACACCTACCGCCAGGGCTTCGCCATCAGCTACACCGGCGACGGCTGGAACCTGACCGCGAACCTGACCTACAACTTCTACGACGTTCCCGCCCGCTTCGAGGGCCGCGGCGGCATCCCGGGCTTCTACGGCAACCAGTTCCCATCCGATGCCCTCAACCTCGACCTGACCGCGACGAAGAAGTTCGGCAAGTTCGAGATCGGCGCCATCGGCTACGGCACCACCAACCTGTCGAACCGCGGTCCGCTGCGCTTCAGCCCGGCGAACTTCCCGGCCGGCTGCCTTGGCCAAGGCGGCATCTGCGGCTCGGTCGGCCCGAGCGGCGGCGGTCGCTTCGCACTCGGCGGCCTCATCGGCTACGATTTCGGGCCCTTCACGGTTCAGGCCTGGGTCGCCCGCGACGTCGTGAGCTCCACGCAGCAGATCTCGCCCTTCACGGGTCTGCCGAACGGCCGCACGGCCTACTCGACGGAAGGCTGGTTCCGGATCATCGCGCCGCTCTACACGGTGGCCGCTGCTCCGCCCCCGCCCCCGGCGCCGCTCATCCGCAAGTACTGATCTGTTCGCCCCATCAGCGGCACGTGATACAGGCGCCGGCTCCTCAAGAGCCGGCGCTTTGTTTTTGCAGAGCGATGCTACGGCTCAGGGCCGAAGGAGCGAGGAGCCGCAGGTGCCAAGCCATGCCCGACACAAGGGGCAGGTCGAGTTCGTTGGGCGAATCACTGCAATCCTCGCCGAACTCCGAGCTGCCGGCGTTAATGCGCCTGACCAACTCGCTGACGTGCTGAACGTCCGTGCAGTGCCTCCGCCGAACGGAAAGCGCTGGACCGCGCTGCAGGTTCTGCGAATCGACTCGCTTCACCTGGGCCGGAAATCCGCGCGCTTCCCGCCAAATCTCGACTATGCCGCGACCGGTGTCGGAAGGGATGCTCGGCGTCCGGTCTTGGAGGAACATGCCGAGCTGTTGCGCAACCTCGCCTGTCAGCCTGGGATCACTCTGGCCAGGATTCAGGCCAGCCTGGCCGACCATGGTGTTGAAGTGAGCGCACTTTCCACAATCTCTCGGACCCTTAAGCGGCTCGGCATTTCGACCAAGTATGTACGTTGAGAGCTAGGTGCTCGGATGATTGGCGTGCATTGCCCGGGGTCAGGAGATGCGCGCCTGCCGCCCCGCGACGCCCACCTATGTCCTGGCCCGTGTCTCAGACTTACCCGAGCAAACATTTCTTACCGATGCTGGTCAGCGGAAACCCGGCGTCACGCCCAATCCCGTGCTCATCACCCTGGTTGATGCCGTCGAGCAGGGTGGCCTCGGACAGGTGAGCGGAGCCGACCGTCTGGCGGCCTTGGCCTACCGTACCGGACGCTTCGGTATGGCTCGGCGACTGGTGGAGCACGCCTCCGGTCCCCTAGCAGCATGGGTCAGGGCCAAGCTTGCTCTGCAGGAAGGCGACATTGCTCGGGCCGCTGCCTTCTACGCCGCCGCCGCCCAAGCATTTCCAACATATCGCAGCGCTTATATAATAGTACACTCCATTTTCTAGAACGCCTAGAGTAATCGCTACTGCGCCGGCTGTTAAAAACCAGATGGGCAATCCGACGTTCAGCATATGCATCTGGGCATATGTGCTAAAGATCATTAGGAACAGAATTGCACATCCCGCTGCCACAAATAGGTGGTAGCATAGCAGGGCAATAAACTGCTTAGGATAAAGCTCGGACGCGAGTGGAAGAGCAAGCAGATGTAGAATGCAGGTCGGAGGCATGATGTACCGCAGGGACAGCGCCGATTGTTCATTGAGCTCTTTGATAAACTCTGCTCGCGCTTCGGCATTTAACTTTGGCATCTTGAAGATGGTGTGGCCGTTTTTGAGCAGCCGGTATGGGCTAAAGTTGATCCAGGCCATGACTCGGACCCACAGCGGTGCGCGCCGACGCGTTCAAACGTGACGCCGCATCATAGATCAGAAAGATGACAAAGAGCACGCACCGATCGTGATTGTTGGCCTACACCGTTGATTCCTGCTCCTTTTTGTATATCGGCCGGTGGGGGCCACGAATCTGGTGCTCCCCTATCACTGCCCTGCAAGGGCCCGAATTAAGCTCCTGAGAGTTCTTCGCTGTTTCGAACGCTGTCCGGTGCTGGGTGGTACAGGCGATACAGGTGGTACTCGAAGGGGAAACTCTTGAATGAGGCGGTACCGAGCAAGGTACGGGTGGTACAGGCGTTCCCTACGCTGGGACCGGTATCACGCTGTACCACCCCAGGTGGCTCACTCTCGCCCTGCAGTACCACCTGTACTCTCTGTACCACCCTGCTGCTGGAGCATTGCGGTAATGATCACGACCATGCCCGCCACTTTCTTCGGCCCCATGCCGGTCGTGCTCGGGAGCACGATTTTAGCTCACCAAAGCCCGAAGTGTTCGTCCCTCGCACCCAACCAAGGCTCAGGGCTCCTGCTTGGCAGCACAGGCAGACGTGGAAGGGGAGGCAACTCAGCTGCATCGCGCCGTGCCGTTCGCGGGGCCAGGTTCGCCTGGGCTGAAGGGTGCTCGCGCCCCCTTCCGGGAGCTGGGC
>NZ_JBAWTG010000147.1:0-11164 GCF_037106235.1 Methylobacterium nigriterrae
CGCCCTTGGAGCCGCCGGCCGAATGCAGTGTCATCGCGGGATCGGCGGCCTCAACGGGCAAGCGCCAAGCTCGAATGCCGTTTCCTTGCGCGAGGTTGACTCAGGACGGGCGCGGATGGCTTGGCCGCTTTAGGTTTTGTTAGGGTTTGGCGCAGGAAAGATGCACTCCGCAGAGCGAGTCTTGCCATCTTGCTATATTACTCGATGGCAGTATTACGAAATGGCCTCGACGCAGTCGTCGGTTTCGTCGTACCGCCCTCACCTTCTCGACAGGTTCCTGCTCAGGGCGAGTGGGGAGCGCACGCTTCGGTCCAGATGCGGGGCTGCCGGGTGCAGGCCGTCCTTCCGGCATAGCGCCCAAGCCTTGATGCGGTGAGATCGCAGCAGTGGGCGCCAGCGTATGACTCGTGGCAGGCGTGGCTACGATATTGCTCTATGGCTGGGTTGCCATGTTGCCCTCTTTCGATCTTGCGATCTGCTCGTAACCGTATTTCTCAAACACCAGGTCCATGCCCTCTTCGAGCAGGGCCTGGATCGTGGTGTCGCGGTCAGTCGCAAGGTGCTTGAGCTGCCGGTAGGCTTCCTTGTTGGCCCAGGCCGTGAATGCGCGCTTGCCAATGCGGTACGCGGCCTTCTTGGGTGCCGCGGGCTCGGCAACCGGCTCCGGCGCCTTGGGCTCCGTGATCAGCGAGTCCAGGGAGAGTGACTTCTTTGCCATATTACCCTGTTGCGATGTTACTGAATTACGTTCTTACGCAATTGCTGGATTGAGAGCTTTCATGTCAAGCTCGCGCCGCATCCATGTGAACAGGGAGCGGAACTCATCGGCCGACTTCGCTTCGGCATCGGTCAGTCCCTCCAGCTCCATCACGGTCTCACCAGAGATGCCGGAGGACGGAATGATGCCCTTCATGTGGATCGCCCCCATCCATGCGGGAATGCTCGCCTTCTTCAGAAGGCTGTAGGCTTCTGCCTTGGGGCGAGGGGTGTTCGTTGGGCATTGGCTCAGGACGACAAAATGCGGGACCCTCCGGTCCTGGAGCATGGAGACCGTTCCCTTGATGGCCCTAAAGTCGTCTGGCGTCGGGCGCATTGGCACGAGCACGAGATCGCACAGCTTGGCGACGTTCGTCGGGATCGGGCTCGAATGCCCCTGCGTATCCACGATCAGGAGGTCGGCACCTGCCGCCTCGATACGCTTGAACGCCTGCTCAATCCGATCCGGATTGGTACCGTACTCCGTGATGACGTGAGGCTCCTTGTTCCTGGCCTCACCCCAATCCCGCAGCGTCCCTTGCGGGTCAGTGTCCAAAATGACGGTCGAGAAGTCCGCTTGGTCGGCCGCCACCGCGAGATGGCGAGCGAGGGTGCTCTTTCCGCTGCCCCCCTTGGCGGTGATGATGCCAACTTTCTTCATTGCTGTATTACTCTCTTACCTCGTTGCCCGCATGCCTGGTTGCGAACCAGCTGGATTGAAGGATTGAGAGCAATCCTTAACGAAAGGTTAAATTCGCCCATCGGATCTCATGCGGCCGCGCTCTCTGCATTTGCCCGTCCGCAATCTCGGCATGAGCAAGACCCTGCATGACCTCACGCCGGAGCACTGGCAGTTCGTGCTGGCGAACGTCGAGGCGAAGATGCGCATGCGTGGCGTCGAGCCACCTGCGGGCCGGCAGAAGCAGCCTTCTCGAAAGTCTTGGGCAGAGCGGATCGCAAGGGACGTGAGGAATTGAAGCCGGGGCTATCTTTCGAGTGCGGATCCGAGCCACCGGCCTTTGGCTGGCTCCGTGATGCTGACGACCCTGCGACGTGCGGCGTTAGTATCGCCGGAGTTCACCTGGAGGGGTTCAGCATGCCTGATGCACCCATTGTTCGCGTCCCTCCCGACAAGCCCAATCTGCCGCCGGAGTGGATACAGGCTGCCGAGCTTGCAGCCCACAACCTCGGCTTCGGCAAGACACTCGCTACTCTGAGCCCGGAGCACTGGCAGCTTGTGCTGGCCAGCGTCACGGATCGCATGCGGCTGCGCGGCGCGTCGCTCCCGCTCGGATGGCGACGCACGCTCGCGCGGCAGGTTGGGCGCGGGACGGGAGATCAGACAGCCGCGCATATCGTGGCGCTGCGAGCGAAGCGGGAGGAAATCGCGGCACACGTGGCGCGCGAACTCGGGCTCGGTGAGTTGGCCTCGCTCAGTTCCGCAGACCGGGCCGCGGTCGACCAGCAGACCGACGAAACTATCGCGGGATGCAGTCCCGATGCGCCTGAGCCGGCCGATTGCTCGGATGCGGACCGGACAATGCGCCGGCTGCTTTCCGAGCATCGCGCTCTCAAGGAGTTGAAGGCTGACGAAGCCAACGTCCGCTTGGCCGAGGAGGGCGAGGTCTTCGCCCCCGAAGACGATGCCTGAGGCGTTGCCCGCCCTTGCAGAAGTTCCGGCTGCCGGACTGCCAGCTGAGGCCATCGCTCTCGTCACAGCCTACCAGCGCGCCTCGAAGGCCGAGGCGACCGTGCGGGCCTATCGCGGGGATGAGGCGCTCTTTGAGGCGTGGTGCGTCCGGTACGGCTTCCGGTCGATGCTAGCTTCGCCCGAGGCGGTCGCCGGCTTCCTCGTCCATGAAGCGGAGGCGGGAAGGGCGACCTCGACCATCGGCCGGCGCTGCGCCGCGATCCGCTACGCCCACCGATGCGCACGTTCTCTGGTCCCACTACTCGTCGCACGGACGAGGTAATGAGACCCAAGTTTCAAGGCTTCTTTTGAAACCGAAGCCCTGCTTGCGGCCACGCCCAAACCGGCGCCATGCGCCAGAGTCTCAGAAAGGGTCGTTTTTGCAGCGGGGTTCAAAAAGAAGCCCCGCGCAAGCGTCGGAGTGGCGGGGCGAGATGGAGGTTAGCGCGACAGGGTGGAAGGCCCGCCGCGCAGCCCTTCTATCGCCAGCCTCCGGGCTGTGCCATCCGACATTTGCGGGACATCGCGCGTTCAACTAGCGGGCCCGCTCAGCTCATCGGAGAGGCGGCCCTGCCCACTCGGCAGGTGGCGGCAAACAGCCGAGAGCCGGCGGTTCTGGTCGAAACTCCCGGGACGCGGCCGGCGCCTATTCGTTGCCGGTTTTGCTCTGGATGGTTCCCTCACCGGCGGTTCGGTTTGAGTGATCAAGCCGGCCTGGAGATCAGGGCCAGCCGCGACACGGCCGGACATTTCACCTGGGCTATTCGTAGTCGCGGCAAGCTGTTTCGCCACTCCGATGGGCCATGCCTATTGGAACGTGGGCTCGGAGCGCCTGACCGGGGCGCTTCTGGATCGTCTGACCCACCACGTGCACCTGCTTGAGATGAACGGGGAAAGCTACCGGCTCCGCACCAGTAAGCAGCGGCGTCAAGCGATCCTGTCGGCCGACCACCAGCACTCAGACTAAACTCACAGCGCGCCGTGGCTATGCGGGCTCGCCTGAGGGAAGATTACTCCGCCCCTTGCGCCTAATTTACTCCGCCGTTGACATGAGCCCTGCACTGAATGCGCGACCGTTCCTGTGTGCTCTTCACGCCAGAGTTTGCGACAAGTCCACCCTACGTGGTCGT
Source organism: Methylobacterium nigriterrae (assembly GCF_037106235.1). Lineage (NCBI taxonomy): Bacteria > Pseudomonadati > Pseudomonadota > Alphaproteobacteria > Hyphomicrobiales > Methylobacteriaceae > Methylobacterium > Methylobacterium nigriterrae. The sequence continues at coordinate 3,577 of NZ_JBAWTG010000147.1, forward strand.
TTCCTTCGCGGCACCCCGGGCGCGATACATCATTGCCGCGGATTCCGGCTTCAGCACGCGACGGATCATACGAAACACGGAGGGGAAGTGCCAACGCAGCCAGGTCTTCACGGCGCTGAGCCAGTCCGGCAGGTCTGCGACATTGGGTGCATCGAAGAACCTCTCGAGCCCCGCCACGCGCGCGGCCTCGAAGAAATGATGACTGTAATGGACGCGATGCGGCGCATTCCAGGGCTTCACCGACGTCGTGTAGTGGATCAGCTGGGGATTGGCGCGCAGGGTGGCATAGGTCGCCGGGCTGAGTCCGAGGAAGCTCGCCGGCACGTCGGCGCAGCGCGGTTGGAAATTCCAGCCGAGGTCGAGGAAACGTACCTGTCCGCGCAGCACGACGTTGAGCGCATCCTGATCCGCGAACTGCAGTTTCTGACCGTGTTCGGCGAGATAGGTGAGGAGGCGGGCCTCGCAGTCTGCCGCGCGCCAGGCAGGCATATTGATCAGCAGCATGCCAGAATTGAAGTACGGCTCATCGGAGCGGAAACCGATCGCCTCCCGGTCCAAGACGAAGTGGTCCTGCACCGCACCCACGACATATCTGTCGAGCGGTGTCGCCCAAAGCTCGCGCAGATCGGAGCGGACTACGATATCGGCGTCGAGGTAAAGGAGGCGGGTATGGCGCGGGTCGACAAATTGGCCCGCGAGGATGCGCGTGTAGGCACTCCTGCTGATGTGCCGCGTGACTGGAAACGCCGCGAACAAGCCCGCATCGAAGTCCTTGTAGATGACACGACAGGACGGGTGCTTGGCAGTGACGCCCTCGAAGATGGCCTCCGAGGCCTTCGGATCACAATCGAAGCCTGCGATGTAGACCTCGAACGCGGAGTGCGGGTTACTCGCGAGAATTGAGCTAAGCGCGACACCGGCCTGGCCTAAATAGGCCGTGTCGACGCAAAACAGGATGCAGATCAGGTCCGCGGGTCGATCGAGGCTGGGTGCTGCCAATGTCGTACTCATCGAATCCTCTGCACTGGCGCCATCTCAAGGCGCTTGGAATTTTTTGGTTCCGGCAATTTCTCTTTAATCGGAGGCCCCATTCCTCTGTGCGAACGCACGATGCAAGTGAGCAGCCACTCTGGGTGTTGACCTGCCTTGTCAGCCCTATCGTCCTTGATAAACGCACTCACGCGAGCCGGGCAGCTCCAGGTCTGTGCGCGTCGACGAGACCGCCCCTAGGCCTACCGGTTATGATCACCGCCAATTGGTATTAGATGACGCATGATCGCTACTCCTGCTTTGCGCTAGACAACAGTAACATTAAATGTGCCAGATCGTATCAAGATAGAAATACGCATTGCCGTTTGAGAACAGCTGCGCAGTATCGGCAGTGTTCCAGCCGCTAGTGTTGTTGGCTGCCGATCCTGCAACGGTATGGCCGTTCAGTGTCAGTTGTTCGACGTAGAGGTTGCGGTCGGTAGCCGCAGTCCCGCCGTAGAGGTCGTTGATAAACTCGACCGTAACCTTGTTCGGATTAGCGCTGAAGGCGCCCTGGATAGCGATATCGTCGTGCGCACCGCTCGCATGAGCGGCATGCGCGCTGTAGACACCTCCGACCTGCTGGTCATCCACCTTGACGATAAACTGCGGGTCACCCTCATAGCTGTCGCCAGAGACGCGCAGTGTTAGCAAATTCTGCCGCGGCGTAGCGAAGTTGAAGACGGCATTGCCGTTTGAGAACAGCTGCGCAGTATCGGCAGTGTTCCAGCCGCTAGTGTTGTTGGCTGCCGATCCTGCAACGGTATGGCCGTTCAGTGTCAGTTGTTCGACGTAGAGGTTGCGGTCGGTAGCCGCAGTCCCGCCGTAGAGGTCGTTGATAAACTCGACCGTAACCTTGTTCGGATTAGCGCTGAAGGCGCCCTGGATAGCGATATCGTCGTGCGCACCGCTCGCATGAGCGGCATGCGCGCTGTAGACACCTCCGACCTGCTGGTCATCCACCTTGACGATAAACTGCGGGTCACCCTCATAGCTGTCGCCAGAGACGCGGATCACGAGTGTACCGCCGGCCTTTGCCGCAGCTGCACCGGTAATGGTGATCGTCTCCGTCTGATGGACGGTATTCCTTTGACCATCGGCGATGTCATAGCCAAGGACGATCGTTTGCTGTGTGCCTGCTGGAAATGGAGCGAAAGCTGGATCAGCCGGATTGACGGTGACGCAATGCTGAGTTGGATCGTAGATGATCCCTGCAGGCGCCACTGCCGACGGAGTTGTGCCGTCAACGCTGTAGGTGAGATTAGCGAGCACAAGAGTGTCGCCAATGTCCGGGTCAGAGGCGCCCGACAGAAGATCGAAGCTGGCCGGGGGTGAATTAACCGTCACGCTTCCCGTCAGCGGCCCTGCAACGGTGGGGGGGTGATTGAGAGTGCCGAAGGTCTGCTGGAAGACAGCCCCCGCCTCAGGAAACTGACCGCTGTCGAGTTTGCCGGCGTAGGAGCCGTCGGTGTAATCCCAGTAGCTCTGGTAGAGCATGTTGTGCTGCGTGAACCATTGCCCGGCCTTCTGGAAGAAGGGGCCGGCATCGGACGAGCTGGTTCCCCATTCCGAGATGGCCGTCGGCTTGCCGTGCGCGGCCGCGAAATCCTGCTGCCATTGCAGGCCACTCGACCGTGTGACCAGCGAGTTCCAAGCCCCAACCGGGTCGGTGCCTTCCCATTGGGTGTTCCAGTAGAAGTCCATGCCAATCACGTCGACGTAGGCGTCACCCGGATAGGCGTCGGCTGGATGGACGAACCAATCGTTGCCGACGTTGGGCGTCCATTCGAATTTGAAGCGGTCGGAGACGGACCTGAACGTGTCGACGAACTGCTGGAACGCGCCCACGAACGCCTGTTCGTGTCCCTGCGCCGACCACGGGAACCACGTCCCGTTCATTTCCCAGCCGGTCCGGATGTAAATGGGTTCCGTTCCGGGTGTCGTCGCAGCGATCGCTTGGGCCGCCTTCAGGTAGTGCTCGTTGTAGCTGCCGGTTGCAGCAGCGTCGAGATTGCCGTCATACCAGGTCGTGAGCGGCACGGACCACTCAACCGATATTCCAGTATTTTGCCACAAGCAGGTGGCCCAAGGAATTGAATTGTCGAACTCTGCCCAGCTGCTCTGGTTCAGAAAGGCAGAGGCGAGGTCGACGGGCCGGCCGAGCCAGGTTTCGAATGCCTTAACGTCCTCAGGAGAAGTTCCAGCGTAAACTCCAAGTGCTGTCAATCGTTAATTCCTTTTCTCTTGAATATTCTATATTTCATAACTGAGCTGACGAGGGGGAAGGTTAAGCGATCGTGCGCAGAAACTCCCGCATCAAGTCTGGGCGGCTGCGCGCGTAGCGCGCGAGCATGCGAATGCGGGTTGCGCCTGAGTGCGAGGGATGAGGCACTCACCCCAGAGGAGGTGAGCGCAATCGGTTTGCAGCCGGACCGCGTCACAGCGCTGTGATGACCCGAGATCGAGCACACACGGGACAGCCGCCCCGTGATGCGCCCAGTTGCATCTCAAGCCGCCTTGGCTAGCGCCCTCTCTGAAGCACGATCAACGGCCCTGACCACCTGCTCGGGCGCGAGGTGGTGGATCATGTGGCCCATGCCCAGAACGACGCCCGCCTTCGCGGCGTCAGCGACCTTGTCGCTCTGCTCGGACTGCTTGCCTTGATTGGAATTTTGGTTGAACGCCATCTCGGGCCCCTTCCCTGTAGATTATGAATTCAGGGCTCTACGATGAGACGATAAGCATATTTAACTTGAACATCGAAAAACATTGCTGCGTCTATCCGATCTTCTATCGCATCGCACCTAAATTACATCTCAAGGATTTTCTTTCAACCCCCGTAGATGGATTTTGGCTTAATTCATTCATTGAGGAATTTTATCAAGCGCCAGGCCCAATGCGCAAGCTTTTGATTGCGCTGCGCAATACCCGTCCGGGGGGTCGTCGGGTACATCCCCTGGCGAACCCCTCATGGATCGCTCGGGGAGCGGGTTTCTTCGAGGCGTCATCGGTCCGAGCGGAGCCCGTGGCCTGAGTCTGATTTGCTGCTCGCGTTTTGGGCGTTACGGAACCGGGCAGCCCACAGCGTGGCCACCCGATCGAGCTACGTAGCCGACCAAAATGATTGTCCCGGCGCGAGCGGCTACCCATCTCGGCGCCCATCATGACCGCTGACGAGTATCGCTCTGCCCTCAAGCAGTTGGACCTCACGCAGGTTGCTGCTGCGGCCTTTCTCGGGATCGAGGAAGTTACGTCACGGCGCTGGGCGACGGGCAAGTCACGCGTTCACGGCGCGGCCGAGAAGCTGTTACGCCTGATGATCGCGATGAGGCTCACGCCCGAGCAGGTATCCAAGTGCCTGGACGATCAGCCCGCTGGCCGCGTCAAAGCCTCGGGCGCGGCTTCGGCGTCGGCACCTCGACAAGCTGGCCCGTGAGCGGATTGAGGATGACCATGACGCCCTCCTGAACTCGTGCGAGTGACGAGTTCGCAGACCTAAACGGGCGAAATCGCGACTGTTTCCCGGATGTAATCCGACGTGGTTAGGGCCCTCTTAACCCTCGGCGGTGACCTTCCCGCTGCCTGTCGCGAACTGTCCTGTCGGCAGCAGGTACCCCGCCGGCCTTCGGAGCGGCCGGCGGAGTCTTCCTCCCTCCGTTGAAGGCTCGCAACTGACGTCCGGCCCACGACGTTAGGGGCCGGAATTTCTGGGGCTCTCGATGAACGACCACGTTGCGGAAGAAGGGAATTGGGCGCGGATCCAACGTGTTGCCCTGGCGCTCCTCTTGGCGAGCCCCATGGTCGTGGGCTTCGGCTGGACCCTGCGGCTCTGGTAAGCAGCGGCTCGTCCGCTCATGCCCGCAGGTCATGGAACAGGTAGTAGCCGGTCAGCCGCATCGCCTCGCTGGCGGCCTCAGGCTGGAAGCCGGGCGGCGGCTCCGTCGTCGTCGCGATGCCGCCAAAGTCCCAGGTCTCGCCATTGACGAACGTGGGCACAGGTCGATCCTGGCGCACGGCGCAGCGCAGGGCCGGTTTTCGCTTGCGGCGAAAGACATTGTAGGCCGCCGAGCGCGCCTGCATTCCATTCTCCGTCTGTGATGAGGTGCTGGGCGGCCCGTAGAGCACGCGGGAAGCCGGGGCGCGCACACCTACGGCAATGCTCATCGGATTGGCATTGCGGCAGACGGACTCGCTTGCCGTTCCGGGAGCCCGACCTAGTCGGGAACACCGACCGCGACGCCGGCACCTTGGGAAGGAAGTCGGGTGCGGCCGGTGCCTGCACCCTGATCGCTCGGCAGGGCGCACGACAATGCTGCGCCCGGCGGCACGGGCCGGCAATCACTTACGGCAAGCTGGCGGGAGCGAAGGCGGTGGAGCACGCCCACCCCAGCAGAAAGCGGCTCCTAGGCTCCAGAAATCCCGCTCGGCGCTTGCTCCGGGCCGCCCACCCAGCCGTGAATAATCTGGAGAAGATGCCGTTATGTCAGCGACAAAGCAGGAATTCGTGCCTCTGTTCCAAATGTATAGCCGGCAAGCTAGAAAGGGGCAGCCCCTTCTGGGAACATCGAACCATGTTTTCTGCTTTTGATGAATTCGTATTGCGCTCAGCGGGCCAAATCGCGGGCCGTAACGCACTTTTCGATAAGATCGCTGTAAAAGTGAGCGATATCAGCAGTGTCAAAATGCTGCCGCTCGTTATTTTGCTCGCATACATCTGGTTCGAGAGAGCTGACGATCTGCGACGCCGCGCGTGCGTGCTGGGCGCCGTTGCAGGAATGTTGCTGGCCGGAACAGTGTCGCGCCTGAGCCAAAACCTTCTGCCCGCACGCCCGCGCCCCATGCATGCCGGCGATCCCGCCTTTGTGGCACCGATCAGCCAGAACACCGAAGCTTTGGAAAACTGGAGTTCATTCCCGAGCGATCATGCCGCCGTGGTATTTGCCCTTTCGACAGCGGTCTGGTGCCTGTCTCGGCGGCTCGGAGCGGTTTGCTACGCGTGGTCGGTCCTGATGATCTGTCTGCCGCGCGTCTACACGGGCTACCATTACGCGAGCGACCTCCTAGCCGGCGCGGCCATCGGCATCGCCGCGGCGCTTGTTGTGCACGCTACCCTGCCAATGAAGGCCATAGCAGTCCGGCTGAACCAGCTCGCCACACGGCACCCTGGCCCGTTCTACGCGGCCTCGTTCCTGCTGCTGTTTCAATTTGCCACGATGTTTAACGACGTTCGGATGGTGTTCCGGGGCCTGTTCAAGGAGCTGTGAGACCCGGCCATGTGATGTCCAGCGATCCGTTTAGATGAGACTGTGGTGTCTAAGGATCATCCCTGGCCTTGGCGTTAGCCGGGGCTTTTCATTGACTCAGGAAGCTCCGGGACGGCCGCGAGCGTGTTCCGGCCCCCTGACACCGAGCCGGACGGCTGAGCTCGAACTGGGTCAGCCGTCCATGCTCGCCGCCGCTGAGGGGCGTGCAGGATCTTCGTGCTGATACGGCGAGGCTAGAGCCACAAAGCCGACCACGAGAAAGATGAAGAGGATGATGAAGAAGGCCACGATGGCCTCGCGCACCTCGTTCGGATATTTGTCGCTGTAGGCGTGGATCAGGACGCAGCCGAGCGTAAACACGGCCGCGAGCGAAATGGCGAGGGTCAAGTCCCGCACGCTGCGCCTAAAGTCCTTGGGGCCGGCGCGCAGGGGCGCACTGTCGCCATCACATCTTCCGGTCTCGCTCGGGTATGTTCCGCAGCAACTGCCCTGGGTTGCCCTCTCAGGCGGTGGCTCTCGACGGCAGGGTTCGCCATCGTGACGGTGATCGGCTCGGGATCGTCAGTCTCGGCGGGCTTGGCCGGCGGCTGCGCAGGCATGGGACGATCGGTTCCGGTCATACGACGCGCTGCCTCGGCGCTTGCTGAGGGCTACCACCTTCATTAGTGGCCGCTGTCCCGCCCTTGAGCGGCTCAGGACAGAGTTGCCTGACAGCGCAATCTACAAGCAGCTGCTCGGAATGCCGTGGGAATGAAGTAGTACGCAGTTTACGGTCAAATCCTATTGCTCACTGCAGCAATTCGGTGCGCGCTCCAGCGTGCGGTAGCTCATCGAGGTTGGTATCAACAATTTGATATTCAATTACTTGGTCGACTTGGTTGCAAAGACCTCAAAATCTAAGTAATTTTGCCTAGAGGCAGCGCATCTATCACAGCTTTTGAGCGTTACTCATTACAGTTTTCTAGCTTCGCGGCGGCCATGGCGCTCCGGTCCTCATCGATGTCGGCGATGCAGGTAAGGTCCACCACGTAGGCCACCGGATCGTCGCCCTCGCGCTCCCGCTGCAGGGACATCGCGGAGAGCCTTCGTGAAAGCTCGCTGCTCGCGACGGAATCCCTGTCCCGCAGTTCCATCCCGCGGAACACAATTACGGCACCAGGCACGAGCTTAGGAATTAAGGCGCAATGCCGCGGAGTCTGGAAAACGACGGGACACTGCTGGCGAATTCCGGTGGGCGTCGTGCTGGGTGTAGGCTGGCGGTCCCGCTCGGAGGCCGCCGATGTCGCTCCGGCCGC
>NZ_JBAWTG010000148.1:0-10984 GCF_037106235.1 Methylobacterium nigriterrae
CAGCAGCGGTGCGATCTCGGCCCACAGGCCATCAGGAAGGAGCGGTCTCGCCATCTCCTCTCAACGCACCACCGCCGGTTTTGTTAGACGCTCTTAGCCATATCACGGTGCTCTCAGTGTAACGGCCAAAGGCTAAGCCTTCAGCGAAATTGCGGGTTACTGCCGTCCGGCTCGGCAGCTTGGCAGAAAAGAATGACCGGCAGAGTTGGTAGAGTGAGGATGCCGCGTGCTCATTCGGCGCTGATTTTGCGGTCCGCACGGGCCGGGTGCGTTGCTCGATACGGCACCATCAGATTGGGGTGGCCAGCCCTAGCCGCAGCGCGCGCTCCAGCACTTCCTGCAGCTTCTCAGGGGTCAATTCGCCGCCATTCCGACTGCCACTAGTCTGGCTCGCATCCTGAGCCGCAGAACTGTGTTTCTGAACGCTGAACTTCACTCCGCCCTCGACGGTGCGCTCGAAGGTGAATTGAGGAGCACGGCTGGCAACGAGGTCATCTGGCAGCGTCGCCTGCGCAATCCTGAACGAGACCCTCGGGTGGTCAGCGGGCCGGTCCCGGCCTTCCGCCAGGGTCTCATCCTTGAGGTAGATCTGAAAGCCGTGCTCCGCCCAGCCTTCGTTCGCCTCCGCTAGGGTGGGCAGCACCACCTCTCGTAAGGTGTCTCGCTGCGGGTCGGCTCGGTAGAGCACCCCACCCACACCCGTGTCGGCGCTGACAGCCGGGTGAATCGGAACGCCTTGGTTCTGCCCGGCCACCCGCCGGAACATGGCGGAGTAGGCGCTCTCGCCCTTGTGCGGCTGCGGATCGCTGTCGGTGGCCGACGGGCCGAGCGCCGACGGGACGGCCAATGCCCCTCGCGCTTGACCTGTGCCGCTCTCCGCAAGGCTGCTGGGTCGTGAGCGGCGCGTGCCGATGCCGCGAAGCAGCCCCGTGCGCCACGCGATCAGGCCAAGGCCGATGGCGGCAGCGCAGATCGTGGCAGTCAGCGCGACCTCGCTTGAGACCAAACCGCCCAGCTTGCCGCGTCGCCGCGACTGGAGCACGCGCATCTTAGCATGCACGTACTCGCGCGTGGCGTTCCGAACCTCTTCAGGCCCCAGCAACTCGCGGGCAGTAGGGATGAGTTCAGTGCTGTGTCGGTACAGGTGCTGATCGACCAAGCTGGCCGCGTCGTCAAACAGATTGAGCCACCCGACCGAATTCTTGAGGGCGTATTGGGCGAGACTGCCAAGTTGCCGCATGAACTCCCGATGCTCGCGACGCAGTTCCTCGACGAGCTGGCGGGTTTGGGTATGACGGCTCAGGGGCGTGTAGAGGCTGGCGTCCAGGGCTGCTGCGTGCAGCTCCAGCTCATCCATGAGGTCGGCCAGGAGCCGCTCGCGGCTACGCACCACGCCGGGGCTGTTCAGAGCGTTCGGCGTCTCATGGATGAGCTGCGTGATGTTCGCGTGGTCGCGCTCGATCTGCTGCCAGATGTCCATACGCACACTCCTCCGGGTCGGCATGTTCCAACCCAGGCGAGGCACCGCCGTTCCCAGATCGTCCAGAGCCTGCGCGGTGCATGTACATGTCGGCCGCGGATCGCCGCTCCAAGCGCTTCGATGGGCCTCAACGATCCCGGGGCGCGGGTGTTATCCTTCGCATCAGGGAGCGATGTTGATGATCACAGCCAGTAGAGCTCCAGAGGAGAAGCTCGCGACAGTGTCCGAGCTCGCTGAACGCCTGGCCGAGAGAGCCTTGGCGGAGATGATGCAGCAGCGCCCGGTCGAGGATCAGACCGCTACCGCTCTTGCGGAGGCCGTGCTCCTGCTGCGGGACTATGACTATCCCGTGCCCCCGCTCGCTCTCGAATGCCTGACGCGGTTCTTTCGAGATCGCCGCGAGCACGCGGCTGCTGACCAAGACAGCAGCAGAGAGCAGGAACCTGACTCAGAAGCCCACGAGGAGCAGGGCGAACCTACCGCAGGAGGAAAGCTGATGGGCCTGTTCCGCTCGCTTCGCCCAGGAGCCTAACCAGAACCCGGGAGAGGGCTGGGTGAACCGCTTCGAGCGAGCCACGGCGTGGCTGTCCGATGGCTGCTGCCGTGTTCGAAGCTCGGGCTGAAATCCACGGCTGGTTTCGCTGAGGCAGAGGCCAGGTGCCCATCTGTCAGCAGAACGCCCGGCCGGGGCTCGGGACCCGCACCGGGCGTTCGCGACCATGAGCTTCGACTACTACCCTCGCTAGCCTGGAAAACGTTTGCCCGCTGTCGGCATTCCGCTCTCACCCGACGCTCTCAGCGGCTGCCCCAAACCACGCCTTGAGCTTTGCCGAGAGCGTGGGCTTATCGCCCTGATCCGGCTTTGGCACTTGGCTGCACGCAGCAGCCATGCGGTCCCGAACCTCGCCGGACGCGATCTCGTCCGCCTGCCGCCCAATGGCCAGTGCCCCTTCGAGCGCATCAAGGCCCAGTTCGAAATGCGTGCGTCGCTGGTACAGCCTCGCGGAACCGAGGCGGCAATCGATGTAAGCCGCGCGCAATTGCTCGACCTCCGGCGTGTCGGCACAGGCCAGCCGCGTCACGAAGGGCATCAGGCGCTGCCGGGTAATGTCATCCGTTTGATCGTTCAGCATCATAGCGAGGCTGCAGATCGGGCGCGAGAAGCAGCTTGGCATGTCGGAGATCGACCGAACGGGCCGATAGGGAAAGCCTGCTGCCACAAGCGCGGCTTCGTTGATGCAGGTGCCGCCGTCCGGCCCAGGAAAGAAATGCGAACCGGCCTTGAGCGTCCAGTTCAGGATATGATCGAAGTTGTCCATGGTGGCTAACTCCGTAGCCGCCCCCGGACGAGGCTCTTCTTGCCCAGCCCGCTCTGTCAACCGGCAGAGAGGCTTTGGGGCTCGGTGGAGAGGATATCTGCCGAGCTGCTGATGCCGAAGCTCGCTGTGCCGCGTTGCTTCTTCCAGTGCTCGGGAGGTGGACCATGGCCTATGTGACGATCGAGAAGGACGGCGAGCCCTGGATGCTCTGCCACGTCATGCACGAGGCAGATCTCGAACGTCAGATCGAAACCGCGAGAGCCGAAGCGCCGACCGCAACTTTCACGCAGCGAATCTCGACCCCGGTGGAGAGCCAACAGTGTGCGGATGCCTCCGAAGCTCAAGCAGGGGCTATCGAGAACCCCTTCCAGTTTTTCGCCGTCCGGGTCAGCGATCTGGTGCCCTGACAGGGCAAACGCATGCCCCCTCGGGCTGGTCTGCTCCTGAGCCAGAGTTCGACGCAATGCTGCGCCCTGCAAGCGGGGCAGCGCGGAGGTGCGAAACCGCTCGCAGTTCGGGGAGCAAGCACATGACAGCCACTTGCCCTTGCTCACCCCTGATCCCCACGCTCGTCACTCTGCCTTGCCGCTGAGGAGGAGAGACCATGCAGAAGCACGCGGCATCATTCGGCATCGGCTTCGTGGCTGGGCTGCGCAGCATGACCGCTTGCGCCGCGTTGAGCTGGGCTGCCTCGCGGGGCCGCACGCGAACCGAGTGGATCCAGGCTGGCCCTTTGCCACGCGGTCTAACCACAGCGGCTGCCCTGGCCGAGATGGTCGGTGACAAGATGCCGTTCGCGCCCGACCGGCGCATTCCGCCCTCATTCGCGGCGCGGATTGCGATTGGCGCTGTCGGCGGTGCGGCCTTGGCCGGGCGGGATGCCTCACCAGCAATCGGTGCTTTAGTCGGTATGGCAGGGGCACTTGCAGGCACGCTGGTGGGCCGCGCCGCGCGTGGAAGCACGACACGCTCAGGTTTTGACTTGGCTCGGGGGCTCACGGAGGACGTTGTGGCTGCCGGGCTTGCCACAGCCCTGGTCAGCTCCGCAGAGTACCGCAGTCAGGAATAGGACGCGGACGACGCCGTCGGGCCGACTTGCCGGGCTTGGTCGAGTGCGTGCGCGGCTGTCCGCTGGTTCCTCTCTTGGGGCACGCCCGCCTGCAATGGTGCAAGGCGGGCATTGTTCGTTAGCGGTCGCGGCGCTCGCGGACGGTGCGGCGCTCCTCACGTTGCTCGATGCGCTCGTCGCGCCTGTCAGGATCGACGCCGAGCACGCCGCCCACGGTGCCTGTGGCCGCGCCAACGGCTCCGCCTACAGCGCCGCCGACCGGCCCAGCCGCCCGGCTTCCATCCTCAGCGCCGCGTTCTGCGCCACGAATGGTGCCCTGCGCCTGAGCAGACCCGGTCAAGGCAATGGGGAAGAGAACGAGGGTGGCTGCGATCAGTACGTGCTTCATGAGGATCTCCTCAATTTCGCGTTCGACTGCCTCACGCTGCGTTGTGAGGGCCAAGGTTCGCGCCGGGTCAACGGCTGAGTACCGAAAAGGTCGCCAGTCTTGGCAATTTGGCTGAGCACGGTCAGGTGTCAGACGCACTCGACCGATCCTGACGATTGGGGCACGTAGGCAATGCCATTAAGGTAATTCGCATGCCTGCGAAGCTAAGCCCTTCCCACGCCGCGCTGCTTCAGCTTGCAAAGCTGGTGGCCAACGATCTTGGCCGAGGACGGGCGAGCTCCGGCCCGCAAACGGTTGGCTTGGCCCTGTCCCAGAGTCCTGACGCAGTCCAGATCCTCTTCGACCTGCTCCTGACCGAAGCCGACAAGAAGCGGCCCAGCGAGAGGCTAGTTGAGGCCCTGCTGTTCATGATGGGGCAGGCGCTGTCGGAAGCACGCATGGCCCTTGAGGCTGACCCTCACGGCCCGGCCGCGACGCTCATTGCCGATCTGAGGCGCAGTCTTGCCGCTGCTGCCGAGGCTGGTCGGATCCCGCCTGAGCTGCTGATGCTTATCGGGCAGCAGTTCGCAGCCGCCAAGCTCGACGTCGGTGACGAGCTGCGGACCTTGATGCTCATGCTCTCTGGGCAAGCAGCGGCAGCCGAGAGCTCCGAGCTTGGCTCTGCTGACCTCGCCGCGCACTACAAGGATCTAGCTGAGGCCCTCGACCACGATCTCTTCCTGATCCAGGCACAGCTCTCCGAGCAGTTGGCCGTCTATCCCGACGAGCAGAAGAGCCTGATCATCGCCTCGCTCGTTGCCTCGGACGTGCCCGCGATGCGCGAGGCTGCCGTCGGTTGGCTGCTTGAGCCGAGCCCCGCAATCAGCCGATACGTGGCGCAAAGCCTCGCTCATGCCGCCCCCGAAGGGCTCGTCTCGGCAGAAAGCGCAGACCGGATGGTGCTGATGCGGCCCTGGCTGCCAGAGCCCGTCCAGGCCAGCCTCGACATCGCCGTGCGGGCCTGCCGCCAGCGCGGCAAGCAGTCCACGGCACAGCCCTCCTTGCAGATCAGTGCCGTGATCGCCTCGGGCTGTGACGGCGCAGGCGCGCAGAGCTTCTTCGTCCTGCTCAAGCGCGGCCGTAAGCTGGCGCTGGCCTCGCTTCTCGTGAAGCACGGCTTCGGTGTGCGGGATGCCTGGGTTCGCGATGGTCTCGGCCAGCGAGAGGCCGCTCAGTTCATGGCCGAGATCGCGCAGGAGCTGGATCCATTCGATGCCACGCTCGACATCGTTCAGGCAGCCGTCGCGCATGGTCTAGCGGTGAACCTGGACCGGAGGGAAGCCCCACCCTTCGGGCTTGTGCAGTTCCTCGAAGCTGTTGGCCTTACTCAAGTTCGGCCGGAGCGTCTTGCGCCTGTGACGCTCATCGCAGACCTCCTTGAGGATGTACCCACCGAGCGTCAATCCGCGAAGGGCATTGCGCAGGCGCTTGGCGCATCGAAACGCTGGCCCAAGCACTATACCTTTCTGCAATCCTGGTTCGAGCAGGACGAAGCCGCGCAGGTCAATTTGGATTCATCGGGTGGCAAGAAGGAGCAGCAAGCGGCCGTTCTGCGAGAGATCCTCCCGGCGCGGCGCGCTCGCTGGGCTGAGCTTCTCGCTTGGACCGCCAAGGCAGCTCGGGATGAGCTCGAGGGAGATGAGTGGGTTGACCTCGTCCTCGTTGCCCGGGAACTGCTCGGTGAGCGCTCCCTGGCCGAGATCCCGGTAGCCGCTTGGATTGCCAAGAACACGGTCGCGGCGCTGAGCGGGCGCTAAATCGCTGGTTGGCTCTGAGCGCGGTGAAAGCACAGGTGCTCCTGGTAGATGCTTCAGGAACATCGCCCCAAGACGGCGTCCGCAAACAGCGGTCAAGGCAAGGCCCGGCCTTCCGAAGGCGGGTCAAACGTCCAGAGACCCACAGCCTCCGGCAAGATCAGGAGCCCGGCTCGCTCGTTCCTTTAGGAGAAACCCGGGTCGAGGGGCGAAGAATTTGTCCAAGCCGCTCCGACAAGGCTCAGTACAAGCCAACGAAAAATGTGGGTTACAATGAGGGCACAGAAGGCAATCCTCGGTTAAAAACTCATTCGTTTCAACGACTTATAAAAGAAATCTGGCGGAAGGGGTGGGACATTCCGCGCCAACCACCTAACCTATTTGAAATCAAGGACTTAGCACACCAAGCACATCGCTCCTGTAGCGCAAAACTGTAGCACAAATTGTTGGCCATGACGGGGTTTGGCGGAGCTGAGTGGATTCGAACTCGCAGCCATTCCAGCTCACTGAGGTGGTAACCGGCTCTTCGCGAATCCCGCCTTCCCGAGCGTCCGCCGCCGTGCCAGCTTCTCCATCCGAGCCTCGATTGTTGCCCTGTCGAGCATCTCAGGCTCGAAAGTGCCTCCGCACCACTCCAAGAGGCTCTTTCGCTCCCGGTGCCGAGGCTTCGAGAGAATTTCGAGGAACTCATCGAAGCCGAACGTGCCGCCTACATCCTCAGGCGGTGCTCGCCGCTCGCCTTCTAGAAGCCGGGGATACTCCACCGCTGGGTCTGCCGGCCTCACCTCTTCCACCGTGATGGTGTGCTGCCAGCCGTCTCCAAAGTCGTAGGTGTAGGCGAACTGCCTAACGCCACCCTCCAAGACCGCACCGAGCTTGGCCGATGTGGCGCTACGGGTCTCCCGGCCACTCCAGTTCGTGTCTGGAACAGCGTAACGCAACTCGCCAACGCGGAAGGCGAAGAGGTGGCAATCCTCGAACGGCATCGCCGCCTGGATGACCTCGTGCAACCCTTTGAGGCTGATCGTGAGGGGAACCTCGACGGTGCGCCAGACGGCCGGCTCCGTGTCATCCAAGACGATGCGCAGCCGGGCGATGCGATCCACGTAGCTCATGGCGCGGTAGTTTAGCGCCTCACCAAACGCTCGCCAGAGGTGGCCTGAGGTAGGAACCGGAACGGTTTGAGTCAGCTCCTCGTTCGCTTGTAGGTGCCACGCAAAGGCGCTGATAACGATGAGGACGACGCCATGACTGTCGATAAGGACCGCGTTGAAGGCTCGGCTACGAACCTCGGCGGCAAGGTCAAAGAAGGCGCTGGCAAGCTGACGGGCGACGAGAAGCTCAAAAACGAGGGCGTTGCCGATCAGGTGAAGGGAAAGGTCCAGAACGTTGTGGGAAGCGTGAAGGACACTCTCAAGGGTAAGTGAGGTCTAAGCCAGGGCGGACGCTTACACATGAGCATCCGCTCCGGCAGACGGGAGCTGTTGCCGTGAAGTGTGTGACTGACGCGCAGATTCGGGCAGCTAGAGGTCTGCTTGCCTGGACGGTTGGTGATTTGGCGGAGCGCTCCGGCGTTCAGCAAGGAACCATTACAGCCCTAGAGAGCGGGCAAATGCTCGGTGATCCTAAGGTGTGTGATGTCATCGCCCGCACTTTTGAGGGAGCTGGTGTGATCCTCCTCGACAACTGCTGCACGGCCGAAGGTGGCCCGGGTGTTCGGCTGCGTCGGCAAGGGCCCTGCGATGAGGGTATTCACCCAAACCAGCTATCCACCGAGAACGATCAGTAGGAGTCATGCGCGCGCACAGCGGACAGGGCAATGCGCTGGATCAACCTTGGCTGCCGCTGGTGGCATGGATCGACAGAGCCCGTCTAAGTCTAGTTGACCCCGTTCGGACTTGAGGTCAGTTCCTGATAAGCCCCTCAAGCCCGACCGTTGTGGCCCTTTGGGCTGCTGCCTCAGTGAGACCCGGAGCTGCTACCCTTGCCCTTCGCTCCAGGCGAGGAGCCCGAGCCAGCATCATTCGCCCCTGTACTGTTTGCCGTGCCCGAACGGCTCATTCCACCCGTCGAGGGACCGCTGCCTGCTGCTCCTGGCGATGAACCCGCACCAGCGTCGTTCGGTCCAGTGCTGTTCAGGGTTCCAGAGCGGCTTGTGCCGGAAGTCCCTGAGCCACCTTCTGCAGCTATGGCGGCTGAACCGAGAAGAAGGGTGCTAGCGATTGCGAGTGTGACGGCCTTCATGAGGCTCTCCTTGAGTTTTCCGCCCTATGGCTAAGCTCGACTTTGGCCAATCGGACGGGTCGTCGAGGGTGTTAGGGAACTCCCGAAGCTCTACTAGGACGCTGACGCGGAGCCTAGGGAAGATGCACGAGAGCAGCATCAGGTGGCGCAAGCTGCGCTTCGGCCCATTGAACGCGGGCCTCTGAGCGCGGCTTGAGGGTAGCCGTTACGACCACACGTCCGGCAGCATCACGGGCCGTCACAACGGTTGGCGCGTGTTTAGCACTGTCAATCCCAGGTACGCTGCGGAGTATCGCGAGAGCTTGGTGCGCGATCTCCTCGCTGTTGTGGCACTCGGTGCCCTCATCGTCCCATTCGGACAGGCAGTCGCTGTGCAGATCGAAAAAATAACGCGGCACGGGCATGAGCCAAATAGGTGAGGCTGTTGAGACCAGCAGACGCCGACTTCTCACCTCAAGCCGGTGCCTTGAAAGGCCAAGAGGTTAATTTGGATTAAAGTTCCGCAGTCCTGAGTGTCAGCCCGCACTCGCGCTCGGTTCTAGGTGCTCAATGAAGCGCATCCCGTCCCAGAGTTCGAGAGCGTGCCCGTCCAGCATCGCACGGGCAAGGCCGAGCGCCGCGTCATCATCCTGTGCCGGGAGGTGCTCGATCCGAAGCACTGTCTCGTCGGCGTTGAGGATGAACGCACGATAGCGGCTCGGCTTGCTGTCGTGGGGCAGGATCACGCTAAATTCGCTAGGCTTTGACATTTCCCGGCTAGCCTCGGTGAGTCAGCTCCGAGAGGTGCCAAGTGGAACCTGAACGGAAGCTGAGGCTGGCTCAGCCAACTCAACTCGGCCTTGGTATGTTCCTACTCCGTTCCATCACTGACGGAAAGGGTGTGCCCAAGGTGCAGAGTGCCGAGCACAGACAGTTCGCCCCGTGAGCAGACGCCTAATGGTATGTGTTGGTCGGAAGCGAGCCCGGTGGCGGGCGACACGGAGAGAATGGGCTAAGAGCGAGAAGCGCATCCGCTTCGCCTTCTGGGGCTATAGCTCGTCTGACGAGCGTGATGATTACGAGACGCCTACGGTAGAAGACATGGCTGAGGACTTGAAGCGGCTCTCTCGCTTCGAGCCTGAAGACTGACTATCAAGGATGCCGGCAACAAATGCACATTCGTTTTTACGAGCACGAAATTGACGCGGCTGAAGCGCTCGTGATCTTCGACCGGACTTTCCACATCTCTCATTCGTTCTTGGGGAGGGCTGAGCAGACTGAGGCTCGCCAACATCTGGGACTTCTCCTGAGGCACTCGGAAGCCCTCCTGGCAGA
Organism: Methylobacterium nigriterrae; assembly: GCF_037106235.1. Lineage (NCBI taxonomy): Bacteria > Pseudomonadati > Pseudomonadota > Alphaproteobacteria > Hyphomicrobiales > Methylobacteriaceae > Methylobacterium > Methylobacterium nigriterrae. The sequence continues at coordinate 9,608 of NZ_JBAWTG010000148.1, forward strand.
GATCGAGGGTAAGGTGATCGGCTTCATCGCTGTGGATGATGAGGGCTACATTTCGGCGTTGTACGTCGATAGGCCACACGCCGGCCGAGGGGTAGGGTCAGCCCTCCTACAGGCTGCACAAGACCATCACGACAGCCTAGGTCTTCACGTCTTCGCTGAGAACATTTCAGCCGTGCAATTCTACCGCGCTCGGGGGTTCGCCGTGGTCGGTGAGGATAGACAAATTGACAGCTTGGGACGTCGGCACGACCGCTTAGAAATGGAGCGTCACTCCTATCAAAGTATGATGGCGTAGCTAGGCCGTGTTCCCGCCACACTGGGATGCCCTATTCCCCGGACTGTCACCTCAGGAGGGGGCTCCATGAGCGTTCTTACCGGCTTAGCCGCCTTCGTCGTCGTGCTCGCTGCCCTTCTCGCTCAGGGCCGACCAGGGCACTTCCTTGGGTTCTTCTGCCTCTTGGGGCTGGCCTGTGTGGTAGCCGTGTCTGGCCTGATCGGCCTTCTGCGGCCTAGCCGTCGAGTGCCAGCCTTGGTTCGCAGCCGCTAGGAAACGCCCCGATCCGGAATCATGAAGCTTCTCACCCTCAGCATGATAGTGGCCCTGCTCCTCAGATCGTCGGAAGCTTTGGCGATGGATGGTGACCGGACCTTCTGCTCTGCGCCGGGGTTTCTCAGAGCGATGGTAAGGATGCCTTCACCTTCACAGTGACGCTCGACATCCCGAATGAGAAGGTGCTCAGCATCGGCTCAGGTGAGGGAGCTATCACTGATGCGTTCACCGAAACGGCAATCATTGGCAAGCAGGAAGTCGGTGGGGGTGTGACCGACCGGCTGACGATAGACCGTGCATCTCAGACCCTCAGCCTTGTGATCCATCACAGCAAGGCCGGGCCTGACAGCGACGCAGCCATAGACGATGAGTTCAAGGGCACCTGCTCACCGACGAGCAGAGCGTTCTGAGGGTAGCTCTAGAAGAAGCCTAACAGCAGGCCACCTAGAGCGAGCAGTGTCACTCCGCCGGCGATGATGGCCCCTTGAGCGTCATTGACCACCGGCTCACGGATCAGCGTCTTCAGGCTCATGGCTGCCTCCTGTCGTCAAACAGAGTTTGGGCCGACCGGTGAAACTTCTCCCTATCAAAAGGCACTGAGCACAGCGGCTTGCCCCTCATAGGCCTTCCGACGTGCCGGCCCGGGAGTGTCGTGGGAGCTGATTGCTCAACGTGCCCTCCACGGACCTACCTGATGCTTTGCCTATCGGCAGAACGGGGCAAGACTTAGTGTCTGTCCGGCGACATATTGAGCGATGTCAGTGGCTTATGATTCAAGGCGGCCTGTGTGGAGGCTGCCGATGTGGACGACCGAGAACCGGGCCCGC
>NZ_JBAWTG010000149.1:0-10932 GCF_037106235.1 Methylobacterium nigriterrae
AAGCTCGTAGCGGGCAAACACGCCCGCGCTCGTCGACACCTCGGCCCCCGACGCCACCGCGCTCGCCGTCGGACCCGAAGCCGGCAATACCGAGCAGCCGCCGACCAGGCCGGCCATCAGCGCCGAGAGCGCCGCGTTACGCACCATTGCAACACTCCATCCGGATCGGCCCGTGCGGCGCGATCCCGGGGCGGCACGGCATCCATGCGCGCCAAAACACTGAGATCGATTTAACGAAGGCTCGGCCGGGTCCGGCCGGGGTCGGGTCCGGCCCCGCCGGCTTCGCGGGGGCGAAGCCATCGACCGGCATTGCGTCACGACCGTGGCACGGCCACGCTTGCGCGCGCCCGGGTCTCCGAAACGCCCGCCACTGTGTCGCGCAGGAGACGGCCGAGGGCGTCGGCGGTCAGGTCGACCCGGGCCGGCGCGGCGCGCTCATCGTCTCCGAACCGGAAGATCGCGTAGTCGGTCGCCGTGTCGCCGAAGCCGGGGCGGCAGGTCGGCAGGGCAGGCGCGTGGTCGCCGAACACGCAGAGGGTCGCGCGCAGGCCGGACAGGCCCGCGACGAGATCCTCCACCATCCGGCCCGTATGCACGACGTGGTGGCGATACTGCGCCAGCGGGTCGTCGATCCCCGGCAGCCGGCCCGGCTTCCAGGGCCCGTGGTTCTCCATCGTCACGCAGGTGATGAAGAGCGGGCCGCGCCGGTCGCGCACCTCGGCGAGGACGCGTTCGCCCAGCGCCACGTCGCCGACATAGGGGCCGACGCGCGGCGCATCGGCAAAATCCTCCTCCATCACCAGCCGCTCGAAGCCGAGGGCGCGCATGACGGCGGCGCGCTGGAAGAAGTCGCGGTGGAACGGGTGGATGAAGGCCGTCTCATAGCCCGCGTCCCGCGCCAGGCGCGCGAGGCTTGTCGGCTCGTCGCCGCCGGCGGCGAGGTAGGGGTCGAAGACGCCGAAGCCGAGGCTCGCGGCATCCCGCCCGGTGAGCACCGCGTGCTCGGTCCGCATCGTGTAGGCGCCGTGCGCCGGGACCCGAAGGCGCCCGTACTGGGCGGCGCGCGTCCGGAACAGGTCCATGGCCGGCAGGGCCGGCCCGCCGAGGCGCATCGGGTCGACGAAGGATTCGAGCTGGACGACGACCACGACCGCGTCGCGCGCGTGCGCGGCGAATGCTGCCGCGGGAGGCATCGCCTCGGGAAGCGGCGCCTCGGGAAGTGTCGCCTCGGGAAGTGTCGCCTTGGCCGCCCGGGTCGCCCGCCAGCGCAGCGCATAGGCGAGGATCGTGGCCATCTGGCCGAAGCGGGAGACGTCCGCCTCGAGGTCGGGCGTCGGGAAAAGCCGGGCGAGCCAGCGGCTCAGCGGCGGCCTCTCGAAGGCCCAGGCCAGGCCGAGGAGCGCGAGCGGCAGGGCGAGGAGCGCGCCGAGGGCCGCCAGGGGCGCGCGCGGCAGCAGGCTCGGCTCGAGCCAGTACCAGAGGCCGATGCCGGCCAAGGCGGCGAGCAGCGGCCCGCCGATGCGGGGGTCGCTGACCGGGCGGGTGTAGTAGAGGTCCGGATGGCGCGGCACCTGCGGCAGCAGGGCGAAGTCGCTGAACACCAGCGGCTCGCCGATCACGCCCCGCTTCAGCCGGCTGACGATGCTGAGCCCGGCGGCCGTGAGGATGCAGGAACTCGCCGCGAGCCAGGGCCGCCACGAGAAGGCGAACCAGAATAGGGTGACGAGGGCGTAGGTCCCGAAGCGGATCGCCAGGTCGCCGGGCTTCCGGGAGACCGGCCGCCGGCTGCCGCCCTCATACGCCTCGACGGCGAGCGGGAGCGCGAGCGCGGCGATCAGCGCGGACAGGACATGCATGGCGGGACGTACATGGTTTGTGCCGACCGCTACCGCGGGTTTCCGTCCGGGCCGCGCGTCACGCCGCGGCGCTCCCGCAGGTGGCGCACGAGCGGATTCAGGAGGGCGTAGCGGGCGCGCATGATCATCTGTGCGGTTCTGCCGATCGAAAGCGGCGTCCGCGGGGCGGCATCGCGTGCCGCGCTGAGACGATCGAGCAGCTGCTCCGGCGAGCACGGCTTCATCGCCACCGGATCGAGATAGCGCGGATAGAGGATGAGCGCGCCTGCCACGAGCTCGTCGAGGCCGAGGCGCCGGCCTCGATCGGCGCTCGGCGCGAGGTCCTCCGTCAGCCCCCATCCGGAATAGAAGGGCCGCCCATGAACGGCGACCGTGAGGCCGCGGATCAGCGCCTCGAAGCCGGCGAGCGAGGTCATCGTCTCGACGTGATGCGCGCGGTCGAGGAGGTCCACGATGCTGAGCCCGCCGACGATCCGGTCGGCGAGAGCGAGCGCCTCCTGCTCCGGGATGGCGCCTGGCCGGAAGCCGGCCTCGACGTCCGGGTGCGGCTTGAACAGCAGGAACGCGTCCGGGTTGCGCGCGCGGGCCGTCCGCAGCAAGTCGAGGTTGGAGCGGACGAGGGGCGAGCCGTACTGAACCGAGGCGTCGTCCTCGACCTGTCCCGGCACCAGAACGATCCGTCGGTCGCTCGGCCAGTCGCCCTCGGTCGGCGAGAGCCCAACATTGTACTTGCTGAGGCGCCGCGCCACGATCGCCTCGCGCAAAGCCGCCGCGCGAGCGACGAGGGACGGGGAAAACGCGGTCGTCGCCAGGATGATCGCGAGGCGGCTCTCCCGGCGCGGGTCGTAATAGATGCCTTGGTCGTCGACCACGATCGAGGCGCCGGGCTGAAGGCTCGCCCCGAGACCGACCGAGCGCAGGAAACCGTCCTCGATCCGCGCCAGCGGAAGACCGACCTCGGCGCAGCGCGCTTCGAGCTGCTCGGGCGCGCGCGTCGCCCAGGCGAGCACCCGGGCCTGATGCAGCATCCCCGCCGCCACGGCATCCTCGGCCCGCATCGTGTGGATCGCCGGCCCCTGCGGGCCTTCAGCGAAGACGTCGAGGGCCGGGCGCTTCCAGCGCGAGATGCCGACATAGACGACGCGGCGGTCGTTGGCGGCGAAACGGTCGCGCAGCCAGACGACCCGCTCAGCGCAGTCTTCGGGATCGATGGGCCGGCGCGTCCAGGGGTCGAAGCAGTGGATGCCGGCCCCGAAATTCGCGGCGAGTGCCTCGGGCCGTGACCCGTCGTCCGGCGTCCCTCCGAGGCAGACCGTCTCGTATCCGGCGAGCCGGGCGGCCGCGCCGCTCTCGGGCGAGTCCACGTAGATCCGCGCCGCACGCTCGAACATCAGCCAGGGATTGACCGCCTCGTTGACGACGGTGAGCCGCGGGGAAACGGCGCCGCTGAGACCCCGGCAACCGTCCGGGCCCGCAGCGACGAAACGCTCAGGCGGCGAGGCCGCGAGCACGCGTTCCACGAAGGTTCGCAGGCGCCGGCGGCTCGTGGCCACTGGGCCGTCCACAAGAATCAGCGCGGGCGGCGGCGCGCCGCCGAAAACTGCATCGAGAACCGCGCTCCCGTCCGGCGCGAAGCGGTTGTGGCCGTAGAGCTGCGCCTCGCGCATCAGGCGGGCGAGGCCGGAAGCGGGATGCGGGGCATCGAGCGGCGCCCCGCGAAAGCGGATCCGGAGGGATGCGAGACCCGTCGACGGCCTGTCGTAGGGGCTCCGAAGCGGCCCCGGCTCGACGATCAGGGTTGGGCGGTGCGCCGCCTCCAGCGCTCGCGCGGCCGCGGAGTGCGAACCCCACACAGCCCCGACCGTGTCGCGGCTCCGGGGAAGGCCCAGCGCGCAACCGGTGGCGCCCTCGATCTCGGCTCGAAGGTGCAGGATCGTCCGGCCGGTCGCGAACAGCGACGGAGGTGGGCTGGGGCGCATGGCTCGTTCGGTTGCCGCGAAGGCCCTGCTTTAACCCAACTCGCCGCTCCGTTGCGAACAGTTCCTGCGCGCCGATGCCGCGGACACACCCTCGCCGTGATTCGTACCTAGCCAAGATTGGCCGAGTTTGCTCATGCGGACGTTGCCGGAAAGGCACGGGCCGGGGAAATCACACCCGCCTCTCCCGCCGCCGCATTGCTGGCTCGTGCTGCGTATGCGACCCGTTCATCCGGATCGTTGGTCGGGTTCTCAACCCGGTGAAGGACCGAAGCGCCTCAGAATGCTGCAGCCTCGCCCCGATACCCACCCCGATCGTCCGGCAACCTTCCTGTTCCTGCAGGGCATCGCCTCGCCGTTCTTCTCCGACCTCGGACGCGCCCTGAAGGCGCGCGGTCACCGGGTCCGGAGGATCAATTTCTGCTCGGGCGATTGGCTGTTCTGGCGCCTCCCGTCCGACAATTACCGCGGCACCCGCGAAGGCTGGGACGCCTATCTCGACGCCTACATCCTCCGCCACGACGTCACCGACATCGTGCTGTTCGGCGATTGTCGACCCTTCCACGTCACCGCACGCGAGATCGCCAAGACCCGGGGCCTGCGCGTCCACGTGTTCGAGGAAGGTTACATCCGGCCGAACTGGATTACCTGCGAGCTCGGCGGCGTGAACGGGCATTCCTCCCTGCCGAAGACGGCCGCCGAGGTGCGGGCCCTGGCCCGACGCCTGCCCCAGCCGGGCCGGGCCATGCCCTCGACCGGCGACATGGCGCGCCGCAGCTTCTGGGACGTATCCTACAACATCGCCAATATCGGCTTTCCCTACTTCTACCCGAACTTCCGCAGCCATCGCCCGACCCACATCGCCGCCGAGTATGCGGGCTGGATCAAGAAGTTCAGCCGCCGCGGCCGCACCCGCCGCGAGGCGGTCCGCTGCAACGAGATCTACACGGCCGTCGGTGCCGACTACTTCCTGCTGCCGCTTCAGCTCGACAGCGACTATCAGATCCGCGTCCACTCGCCCTTCCTCGGCGTCGAGGGGTTCATGGACCGGGTCATCAAGTCCTTCGCCAGCGCCTCCGCCGCGCCGACGCGCCTCCTCGTGAAGCTGCACCCCCTCGACAGCGGGCTGATCAACTGGCGCAAGTTCGCCCGCGCCTCCGCCCGCCGCCACGGCGTCAGCGACCGTCTCGACTTCATCGACGGGGGCGATCTGCCGAGCCTCATCGCCGGGAGCCGCGGCGTCGTCATCGTCAACAGCACGGTCGGCATGCTCTCCCTCGAGATGGGACGCCCGACGCTCGCCACCGGCACGGCGATCTACAACATGCCGGGCCTCACTCATCAGGGAGACGTGGACAGCTTCTGGACCGAGCCGAGCCCGCCCGATATGGCCCTGATGGCCGATTTCCGCCGCGTCGTCCTGCATCGGACGCAGGTGAACGGCGGCTTCTTCTCGCAGGCCGCGATCGAGCGGGCCGTGGCCGGCACCGTACCGCGGATCGAGGCCGCCCTGCCGGACGCGATGATCGCGGCCGCCCGTGCCCTCAGCGAGGGCGCCGAGGGCGACGGTCGCTTCGCACCCGTCTATTGATCGGCGCGCGGCTCCCGGGGTAGCACCCCGCCATGCCCGTCATCCTGATCACCGGTGCCTCAAGCGGCATCGGCGCGGCGCTCGCCCACCACTATGCCGCCTCCGGCACCACGCTCGTGCTGAACGCGCGCGATCCCGCCCGGCTCGAAGCGGTCGCCCAGGCCTGCCGGGCGAAAGGGGCTGAGGTCGAGATCGAGCGTCTCGATGTGCGCGACCGCGACCGGGTCAGGGCCTTCCTGCAGGCGGCCGATGCGCGCCATCCCCTCGATCTCGTCATCGTCAACGCGGCGATCAACGGCGGCCATCCGGCGGGCGGCGTCGAGACCGAGGAGACAGCCTTCGAGACCGTCGACATCAACCTGAACGGGGCGCTCAATGTCGCCTTGCCGGCCCTCACCGCGATGCTCGCCCGCGGCCGGGGCCAGATCGCCCTGATCTCCTCGCTCGCGGCCTTCGCGCCGCTGCCCGACGCCCCGGCCTACAGCGGTGCCAAGGCGGCGCTCCTGGCCCACGGCCTGGCGCTGCGCGACAAGGTGAAGTCCCGTGGCGTGAAGGTGAACGTGGTCACGCCCGGCTACGTGAAGACGCCGATGGGCGGCGACTACAAGGGCTGGCGCCCCCTCGAGATGAGCGCCGAGCAGGCCGCCGAGCGGATCGCGCGGGGCCTCGAGCGCGACCTCGACGTGGTGGCCTTCCCGCGCCGTCTCGCCGCGGCGGCGCGCGGCGCCGCACTGCTTCCGGAGCGCCTGCGCCGCCTCGGCATGCACGGGTTCCGCTTCCAGATCCGCAAGCGGCGCTGATGGCGACACCCCGCATCGCGCTCTTCGCGCTCGAGGCTCTGCCGAATGCACGCGCGGCGCGGCGCTTCGTCCAGGACCACGCGACCGACATTGCCTTCGTCGGTCTCTCGAACGCGGAGCGGCCGGGAACCGGCGGCTTCGTCGGCCAGATCCGCCGGCACCTCGCCCGGTCGGGGCCGAGCTTCCTGCCCTATCTCGGCGTCAATTTCGGCCTGCCGGACCTGATGCGTCCGCTGGCGCCGTTGACGCGGCGCCTGTCGGGCAGCTTCGAAGCACCCGAGGCGAAGCCGCTCGCCATCCTCTGCCGCGACCTCGGCATCCCGAGCCGGGTCGTCAATGACGTCAACGGTCCCGAGGTCGCCGATGCCCTGCGCCGACATGGCGCGGACCTCATCGTGACCTTCCACTTCGATCAGATCCTGACCGCGGCCACGCTCGCCGCCGTGCCGCTCGGCGGCATCAACGTGCATCCGGGGCTCCTGCCCCGCCATCGCGGCCCCGTCCCGACGATCCACGCCCTCGCCGAGGGGCCGGACGCCTTCGGCATCACGATCCACCACCTCGCCGTCGTCATCGATGCGGGCGCGATCCTGGCGCAGGAGGCCGTGGCACTGCCTCCCGACGTCACCGCCACCCGGGCCTCGGTCCTGCTTCACGAGCGCGGGCGGGTGCTCCTCGACGGCATCCTGGAGCTGGTCTCGCGGGACGGGCGCGTCCCGGAGGGCCGGCCCATGCCGACCCTGCCCTACTGCCCCTTCCCCGATCGCGCCATGCTGCGTGATCTGCGGCGACGCTGCCTCAGGCTGACGGATGCCCGCGATCTCGCCGACGCGGCCTCCCTGAACGCGCGGGGCTGATCATGGCCCGCAACGGACGGGCTGGCGATCAGCGCGCGAACTTCTTGTACTTCAGCTTCTTCGGGATGATCGAATCGGCTCCGAGGCGGCGCATCTTGTCGGCCTCGTAATCCGAGAAATTGCCCTCGAACCACTCGACGTGGCTGTCGCCCTCGAAGGCGAGGATGTGAGTGGCGATGCGGTTCAGGAACCAGCGGTCGTGGCTGATGATCACGGCGCAGCCGGCGTAATCCTCCAGCGCATCCTCCAGCGCGCGCAGGGTCTCCATGTCGAGGTCGTTGGTCGGCTCGTCGAGCAGCAGCACGTTGCCGCCGCTCTTCAGGGTCCGGGCGAGATGGACGCGGTTGCGCTCGCCGCCCGAGAGCGTGCCGACCTTCTTCTGCTGGTCGCCGCCCTTGAAGGCGAAGGCCGCACAATAGGCTCGCGAATTGATCTCGCGCTTGTTGAAGTAGATGATGTCGTTGCCGCCCGAGATCTCCTGCCAAACCGTGGCGTTCGGGTCGAGCGCGTCGCGCGACTGGTCGACGTAGCCGAGCTTGACGCTCTCGCCGAGCTCGATCTTGCCGGCATCCGGGGTCTCGACGCCGGTGATCATCTTGAACAGGGTCGTCTTGCCGGCGCCGTTGGCGCCGATCACTCCGACGATGCCGCCCGGCGGCAGCTTGAAGGACAGGTCGTCGATCAGCAGGCGGTCGCCGTATCCCTTGCTCAGGTGCTCGAAGTCGATGACGTTGTTGCCGAGCCGCTCGGAGATCGGGATGACGATCTGCGCGGTCGGATCGATCTTGTCGGCCTGTTTCGCGACGAGCTCCTCGTAGCGGGTGATGCGGGCCTTCGACTTCGACTGGCGGGCCTTCGGGGAGGCCGCGATCCACTCCTGCTCGCGCGAGATGGCGCGCTGGCGGGCCATGTCCTCACGGCCCTCTTGCTCCAGGCGCTTCTGCTTCTGAACCAGCCAGGACGAGTAGTTGCCCTCGTAGGGGATCCCCCGGCCGCGGTCGAGCTCCAGGATCCAGCCCGTGACGTTGTCGAGGAAGTAGCGGTCGTGGGTCACGATCAGGATCGCGCCCGGATATTGCCGCAGGTGCCCTTCGAGCCAGTTCACCGTTTCGGCATCGAGGTGGTTGGTGGGCTCGTCGAGGAGGAGGAGTTCGGGCTCCCACAGGAGCAGGCGGCAGAGCGCGACGCGGCGGCGCTCGCCGCCCGAGAGGGTCGCCACCGGCTGCTCGTCGCTCGGGCAGCCGAGTGCCTCCATCGCCTGGTCGACCTTCGAATCGAGCTCCCAGAGATTCTGGGCCTCGATCTGGTCCTGCAGGCGGGTCATCTCGTCCGCCGTCTCGTCCGAGTAGTTCATGGCGACCTCGTTGTAGCGGTCGAGCAGAGCCTGCTTCTCGGCCACGCCCTCCATCACGTTCTCGCGCACCGACTTGCTCGGATCGAGCTGCGGCTCCTGCGACAGGTAGCCGACACGCGCACCCTGCGCGACGAAGCCCTCGCCGGTCCAGTCCTTGTCGATGCCGGCCATGATCTTGAGAAGCGTGGACTTGCCGGCGCCGTTGATGCCGAGCACGCCGATCTTGGCGTCGGGGTAGAAGGAAAGATTGACGTTCTCCAGGACCTTCTTGCCGCCCTGGTAGGTCTTCGTGAGACCTCGCATGTGGTAGATGAATTCGCGGGCCATCGCCGGTGTCCTCGTGTTCTCGCGGGCCGGGGCGCGGATCTGCGCCGCCCGGCCGGTATTCATGTCGGGTCGAGGGGCCGAGTCCGGCCCGCTTCTCGCGTGCCTGTCTCGAACCCTGCGGATTCGGTCCTGCGGTTGGTTCGGCCCCCGGCGCTCCGAGCGGAGCAGCGCGCTGGGCCGCATTCCGAATGCCGCATTCCCATGTGATGATCGCGCCCGAGTAACAGGGTGGCGGTGGACGGGCAAGGACGCTGGACGATTCTCCGCCCGCCGCGCGGTCAGGCGAACGGATTCTTCACGGTCCGGGGCGCCTCGATCTCCTCGGCCACGGCCTCCGGCAGATCCGCGGCGGCAAGCGCCCGTACGACCGCGTCGACCGTGGCCTTCAGCGTCCGGGCCTGTGCGAGCCCGGCTCGATCTCGGGTCAGGTCGAGGGAGCCGTGGATCGCGATCCGGCTCGTTCCGTTCTCGAACGACAGCGCCCCGATTGTCTGCACGGCCGTCTCGTCCGCGTAGGGAGCGAATATGAGGTCGGGTTTTCGGCGCGCCATGATGGGCCTCGTTTCAGAGGATCGAGCGGAGGGCGTCGCGCAGGGCGCGGCGCAGGATGCGCAGGAACTCCGATCGCGCCCAGCCCCAGCCATCCTCGTCGCGGTGGCGCGGGCGTGGATCGGGCGAATCTCCCCTGGAATAGTCGCGCGGCTCGGGTAGGCTCATCGGCGTGCCCTTGGTGCGGTCCGACAGGCCGGGGAAGACGTCGAGGCCCGAGATGTCCTTCAACTCCTTCAGCGAGACCGCGCGCCAGTCCCCCTCTCCTCGGTTCGGCGCCAGATAGGCGGCGGCTTCCGCCCTCCCCGGATCGTAGATCGCCTTGAAGATCTGGGTCGGCACTAGGACCCGGCCCTTGATCGCTTGTGCGGTGCCGCCCTCGAAGACCGGGCCCGTGATCACGTAGATCTCGCCGCGCTCCGATCCGAGGCGCCTGACGCTCTCCTCGATCGCAGCCCAGAGGCCTCGGTTGAAGGCTCGGTTCTGGGGCACGATGTTGGCGAGGCTGAAGGACTGCGACTGGGCCTGCGGCGTCGGCATGTCGCCGGCCGGGGCCATGTGCCCCCTGTCGTACCCGCTGTGGACGTAATCCTCGACGCGCGCCCGCGCGTCCGGCGGGATGCGATCCTCGTCGTGAAAGGAATCCGCCCGCTCGACGCGGCGTGCCGCCGCAACGCTCACGCGCGTCAAGTGCTCGGCCGCGTAGAGGGGCGTTCGCGAGACACCCGAATAGAGAATCGCGAAGGCGTCGAAACAGAGAAACGTCGCCCCGGCCGACAGTTTCGGGTTCGTCAGGGTCGGCAGCGTGCCGTCACTGAAGAGATTCGGGCAAGTCTCGTCGGCGCGGGCGCCGCCGGCGAGCAGAAGCAGGACTACGAGGGCATTCCGGGCAGGACGCATCTCAATAGCAGACCCGGACCTTGCGCGTTCCGGAGGGAGTCGGTCGCCAGCGCCAGCCGCAGGGTCGGCCGAGGGACCCTTCGAAGGGCCGGACGTCCCGGTCCGGCGCGCCGGGCGAGGCCTGGGCGCGACAGCCCGGGCCGGGCCTGCACGCCATCGTGAAGTCCGGCAAGCGCAGCAGTGGCTCCGCCGCGGCGCCGCTTCCCAGCATCGTCGCGCAGACCGCCAAGCAGCAGAGGAGATGACGGCGGAACATCAGAGCCTCACGTCGCATCAGCGGCAAGAAATCCAAAAAATTGACGCGCTTAACGTTGATCATCGCCGCCATGAACCATAATTGGCGTTCCTGTGAGCATTTCATCCGGCAGCGACTCTGGCGCCGTCGTATCCCTGTCCACCGGCGCCTCCCATTGCTGAAACCGAGGGACAGAGACCCGAAAAGTTCGGGACGCGGCCTGTCGGATTGTGACGGCAGCGTGGCAAAGCTGGGCGAGATCGGTATATAGGTCCGCAAATCTCATCGGCCGCTCCGGCGCGTCGATCCCGGGACCGGGCGTGACAAGGGATGCTCCGGTCCCGATATCAGAGACCAAACGAGCGGGTGTAGATCATTGGCACGTCAAGACACATCACGATTGGACGGTCTGGAGTTTCCGTCTTTGCTTCGTCGTCTTCCTGAGGGCGATTTGCAGGGTGTTGCGGACGCGGTTCGTGCGGAGATG
>NZ_JBAWTG010000150.1:0-10384 GCF_037106235.1 Methylobacterium nigriterrae
AGCGGGACGTACACCGACCCGCGCGGCCCCGATGCGAGCCGGGAGATGATGCGCTTCTTCCTGGCTCACGCGAGCACCACCGCCCAGACACGACACTGATGGTCACACCCGTCGGGAGGGTGAGCCAATCCGAGAGAGGGGCTCTGCCTTTGGACGGAGGGATGACCCGGGGATCACAGGGACAAGAGGAAGACGATCTCTAGAGAATTGTCCCAGTTGTCCCCGACCAAGGAGGGCGCGACCTGCTCTCTGTTCATCCGCTGCAGCCTGATCGCGCACGCCGTCCCACCGTGATGCGATTGGTGCCCGATCCGCAAGGCAAGGCCGGAGGGTGATCAGCTCAGCTTCGGCCTCAGGTCCTCGTAGAGCTTGTAGTAGTCGTAGGTCGGGTAGAACTCGGTCCGGAAGCCGCCCCAGGCCGCGCGCTCGATCAGGATGTTGACATCTCGCAGCCGCTCGGGCGGGAAGCGCAGCGTCACCACCTGCCCGATGCCCATCATCACGGACCAGCTTACCACCTCGACGCCGGCCGGCGGAAATTCGCGGAACCAGCCGGTTTGCTTGAGGTGCTGATTGATCTGGTCGACGGTCTTGGTCTGATCGTGGCGCAGGAAAATCGTCAGCACGGTGGTGCCCGGCGGGCCGGTGGGCGACTCGTCCGCGGCGGCAACTGGCCCCTCGTGGGCCTGCGCCGAGAGCACGAGGGCGCCGAGGAGTTGCCAGACGGAACGCCGTGTCGTCATCATGGGCCCTTCCTGCTGCTGTGCAGCGAGAACGCCCAATCGTCGCGGAGGGATGCATCGCCCCAGCGGCTCGATGAGTCCCGGAGGGTAAGCCCCGCCCAACGTTGCTCGCGCTCAAGCATGCCCGGGAGGGCGGATCGGTGCGACCGGTCGGAAGCCTCTTTTCTGGCCGAGGCTTGCTTCACCTGCCTCACCAAAAGGGGGCAGCGGACGTTACCCAGGCCAACTGCTGCTGAGAGATCTTCGCCGTCGGCGTAGCGGGAACATCCGAGGGTTAACGCACGGCATAGGTAAACCGGATCAGGTCTGCGGCGGGTACACTGCGATCGGCGTTTCCGGCCTTCTTTTCGGCGGCTTGAGGCGTATGCCACGAGGGCTGGCAGAGCCGGCTTCTGCCTGCGCATCTCCCGGAGCGCCTATGAGAACGATAACCCAGCTGATCGCCGAGGAACTGGCGGCAACCGAGTCGCGTGTTGCCGCAGCGGTCAAGCTGCTCGACGAGGGCTACACCGTGCCGTTCATCGCCCGTTATCGGAAGGAGGCGACCGCCTCCCTCGATGACGCGCAGCTGCGCACGCTGCAGGAGCGGTTGGCCTACCTACGTGAGCTGCAAGATCGGCGCAAAGCAATCACCGCGAGCATCACAGCGCAGGGCAAGATGACTCCGACGCTCGCGGCTGCCATCGCATCGGCCGATACGAAGGCGCGGCTGGAGGACATCTACCTGCCCTTCAAACCCAAGCGGCGAACCAAGGCACAGACGGCGCGAGAGGCGGGTCTGGGTCCACTCGCCGAGGCGCTGCTTGCGCGCCCTGAGACCGCTCCGGAGCGAGCCGCTGCGGGCTTCGTGTCGTCCGACAGGGGCATAGCCACACCCGAGGATGCGTTGGAGGGCGCAAAGGCCATCGTGATCGAGCGCTTCACCGAGGATGCCGACCTGATCGGCCGATTGCGCGAAGATTTTTGGCGTTCCGGCTCGGCCGTCTCGAAAGTGCGCAAGGGCAAGGCAACCGAGGGGGCCAAATTCGCCGATTACTTCGACTGGCGCGAGCGCCTGGAACGTATGCCCTCGCATCGTATCCTCGCGCTGTTTCGCGGCGAGAAGGAGGGTGTGCTCGACGTCGAACTCGCAGCCGAGGGCGAGGATTCCGAGCCCGGCATTCCGGGCCCTTTCGAGGCTGCGATCTGCCGGCGTCATGGCATCGCTTTCAGGGGACGTCCGGGCGATCGCTGGCTGCTCGACACCGTACGCGTGGCCTGGCACACGAAGATCCGCACCGGCATCCAGGGGGATCTGCGCACCCGGCTGTTCGAGCGCGCCGAGGAGGCTGCGGTCAAGGTGTTCGCGGGCAACCTGCGCGATCTTCTGCTCGCTGCCCCGGCGGGCGGGCGCGCCACGTTGGGTCTCGATCCGGGCTTTCGCAACGGCGTGAAGGCGGCAGTGGTGGACGCTACCGGCAAGGTCCTGGCTTTCGAGACCACCTTTCCGCACGAGCCGCAGCGCCGCTGGGCGGAAGCCATCGCAACGCTCGGCCATCTGTGCCGCCAGCACCGGGTCGAACTCATCGCGATCGGCAACGGCACTGCCTCGCGCGAGACCGACAAGCTGGCGGCGGAGATCATCGCTGCCAATCCCGAGGTCCGCATGGTCAAGGTGACCGTCTCGGAGGCCGGCGCGTCAGTGTACTCGGCTTCCGCCGTCGCCACGCAAGAGCTGCCGGGGCTCGACGTCTCCCACCGCGGCGCCGTGTCGATCGCCCGCCGCCTGCAGGACCCACTGGCCGAGCTCGTGAAGATCGATCCCAAGTCCATTGGCGTTGGGCAATACCAGCACGACGTCGGCGAGCAGAAGCTCTCGCGCGCGCTGACGGCGGTCGTCGAGGACGCGGTGAATGCGGTCGGCGTGGACGTCAATACGGCCTCGCCAATGTTGCTCGCCAGGGTCTCCGGTCTCGGCGAGGCAGTGGCGGCCAAGGTCGTGGCGCACCGCGACGCCCAGGGCCCGTTTCGAACCCGCAGCGCCCTGAAGGCCGTACCGGGCCTGGGGCCGAAGACATTCGAGCTCGCTGCTGGCTTCCTGCGTATCCGGGACGGCGACGATCCCCTCGACAGCTCCGGCGTTCATCCGGAGAGCTATCCGGTCGTGCGGCGCATTCTGCAGGCCACGAAGAGCGACATCCGCGCGCTGATCGGCAACGCGTCCGCGCTCGCCACGCTCTCTCTCCCGCTGCCTTCGCCGATGTCCGCTTCGGTGTGCCCACGGTGAGCGACATCATCGCCGAACTCGAGAAGCCCGGTCGTGACCCGCGCCCGGCCTTCAAAACGGCGAGCTTCAAGGAGGGCGTCGCGAGGATCGCCGACCTCCAGCCGGGCATGCAGCTGGAGGGCGTGGTCACCAACGTGGCGGCGTTCGGCGCGTTCGTGGACGTGGGCGTCCACCAGGACGGGCTCGTGCACATCTCTGCGATGGCGCGCAAACGGATCGCCTCACCCGCAGAGGTCGTTAAAACCGGCGACGTCGTGCGG
Source organism: Methylobacterium nigriterrae (assembly GCF_037106235.1). Lineage (NCBI taxonomy): Bacteria > Pseudomonadati > Pseudomonadota > Alphaproteobacteria > Hyphomicrobiales > Methylobacteriaceae > Methylobacterium > Methylobacterium nigriterrae. The sequence continues at coordinate 3,270 of NZ_JBAWTG010000150.1, forward strand.
GTGCTCGTGCTCGCCGTCGATGTCCCGCGCAGGCGCATCTCGCTATCAATGCGGCTCGACGACCTGATCGAATCGACGTCGGGTCCGCGACAGCGAGAGACGGCCCCGCTCGGGAAGCCGGTTCAGGCGGTCGGCCGACCGGACGTTCGCGACGGCGGTGGCGCGCTCGCGGAGGCGTTTCGCCGGGCAGGCTCATCGAAGAAGTGATCGTGAGTCTGAGGGCTCAGCAGCACCGGCCAGCGAGCGCAAGGTCACCAGAGCGCATGCGGCAGTCGCCGCTTCCGGCGCTTGGCTGACGATGGAGTGGGCGCGTGTCTCGTACATCGCTCCCAGGCCACTCCGACCGAGGAACTGCACTTGCCCAGCGAGGATGCCTCGAAAACAAAAAAGGCTAGCCGTGTCGGCGGCGAGTAGGTGCATTCAAGTCCGGCAATCTCTGAATGATCTTAGGCCCGGGCCGCGACCCGCAGAGCACCAAAGAGACGGGCGATCTTTCCGGGTTCTTCGCCCCTGTCGTCCAGTTCAGTTGGTTCGGCGCTGAACGGCTCAGGCTCCTCGCTCGCTCCATCCGGCTCGTCGGCATGAGCTTCGTCGTCGCGCACACGCTCGAGCAGATCGACAGCGAGTGGCGGTGGCTCCAGCTTGTACTCGTCCAGCAGCTTCACCGCTGCTGCGAGCACCCTGATGGACAGCAGCTTAAGCCGCGGCGGAGCCGTCGTCCCGGCTGCCCACGATCTCGAGCGCGCGCAGGATCGCCATCCCGATCGCATCCGCAACGATCCGGCCTTCTGGCGTTGCCGGCGTGACGGCGACCGCCTCCACCTCGTCACTGTCGACCACGCCGACAAAGACCCTGAGCACCGGGCCCTCCGGGCCGCTGTCGTCCTGCACGAGGCCGACCCGATAGCCGGCCTCCTCGCCGTAGAGGCAGACCGCCGTGGCTACCTGCACGGCCTCGGCTGGGGGCTTGTCCTGGCGCTGGCTTCCGAAATCGAGGTGGACAACGTTGCTCATGCCCCATGTTAGCCGGGAGGGAGCGCAGTTGCTGTGGAATTTTGGGGCTGCTAGAGCATTTTCCGCCGAAATGAACTCAGGCTCGGCGCAAGATGATGCGACATCATAGCAGGTTAGGGCGTTTTCCGTGATCTTCGGATCACGGAATTTCCCTCGTCCGCTCTTTGCCGGCCTGCCCGGCCTCGGCCTTCCCGTACTCAAAGTCCCAGCGCGAGTCCGTCGCTGCGCGGATCATGGGCGCCCACCACTCGACCCTCGCTCTCGACCACGATCGCACCTGCTTGACCGGCGAGTGGGCTGTTCGGCGCAATCCGGCTTATCACGTGGCCCAGACCCTCCAAAGCCGCGACCGTGGCGTCGCTAACGGATGCCTCGAGCTTCAGCGTGTCCCGGCCGTCCGAGAAGGTTCTGCCAAGGAGGAACCGTGGCCTCGTCAGCGCATCGAGTGGATCGAGACCGTAATCGATCAGCCGCGTCAGCAGCACAGTGAGCGTCTGCGGCTGCCCGTCGGCGCCCTGCGTGCCGTAGAGCAGATGCGGCTTGCCGCCCTTCAACGCCATGCCGGGATTGAGTGTGTAGAAGGGGCGCTTACCGCCCTGAACGACGTTTGGACTTGCCTTGTCGAGGCTGAAGGCGGCGCCTCGGTTCTGCCAGAGGACGCCGGTATCGCCGACGACGACCCCGCTGCCCCAGTCGAAATAGGTGCTTTGGAGCGCGCTGACGCTACGCCCCTGCTGATCCGTTACGCCGAAGAACACGGTGTCGCCCGTGCGGAACCTGTGAGGCCACGGCAGGGCACGGCGGCGGTCGACCGCGGCGGCCTTGGCGGCCAGGCGTGCGTCCCCCAGCCACAGGTCGAGCGGCGGTGCAATGAACGCGGGATCGGCGATCTCCGCTCGGTCCAGGAAGGCTTGCTTCACCGCCTCGACGCAGAGGTGGAAATACTCCGCACTCCCTTCCGCCACCGTGCCGACACCGAGGCGCTCTAGGATGCCCATGATGGCAAGAGTCGTTACGCCCTGCGTCGGTGGTGGCGGGGCGAGAAGCGTCAGGCCACGGTAGTCGAGAGCGACGGGCTCCTCCTCCGTCGCGATGGTCCGTCGCAAGTCGCTCGCGGTCAACGGCGATCCCACCTCCGCCAGACCTCTGGCGAGCGATGCCGCAAGTTCGCCCTCGTAGAAGTCGCGCGGCCCGTGTGTGGCGATGAGCTTGAGACTGCGGGCCAGAGCCTTCTGCACGAACGCTTCGCCGACTCGCGGACCTCGTCCGCCCGGCAGGAAGATGTCGGCGAAGCCGGGCCAGCCGGCGAGTTCACTCTGCCGGAAGTCCGTCCAGAACGCCTGCGACGGCGTGTAGGGGAAGCCGTCCTGAGCATAAGCGATGGCCGGGTCGAGCAGCGAGGAGAGGCTGACTCTGCCACCCCAGAGACGCCGCGAATACTCGTGGGCGAGGCGCCAAGTGTCGACGACGCCCGCGGACGCGAGCGTCGAAGCCGGACCACGCATTGGGATCGCGCTCTCGAAGACGGGCGGGTGCGCGGCCGCCTGGCCGATTCCCATCAGCGTCGTGCGCCGCCCATCGCGGTCCGCCACAATCCAGATCGCGTCACCGCCGAGTCCGCAAAAGTGCGGATAGGTCACGGCGAGCACGCCGCCGACGGCGATGGCCGCCTCGACCGCGTCGCCGCCCTCTCGCAGGATCTTAAGGCCCGCCTCGCTCGCAAGCGTATGCGGGCTTGTCACCATTCCCCGCGCTGACACGGCGAGGGCGGGGGCGTGGTGTTCCGACATGTCCTGTTTCAGAGCGAGCCCGGCAGGCACGGCGGTTCGAGAATGGCGCATGATCAAGCTCAAGGTTTGCCCTCGCGTGGGCGGGGCGAGTGAGCGGCGAGGACGCAGATGAGGATCACGAAGTCAGCGGTCCGGGGCGGGCCGCCGGGGCCTCCTCGACGACAGGATGATGATGATGAGCGCCGAGCTTTGCCGTCAGCCATGCGTAGACCGGGCCGAGCGCGTTCATCGCGAGGACGGACGCCAGCGCCACGAAGGGATCCTTCGGCACAGGCCCGAACCCACCGAAATAGGTGGCGAAGTACGACGCGAAGCCGAAGAACATGCCCGGGATGAAGCTCAGCGGCTCGAAGCGCCCCAATGCCATCATGGATCCATTGAGGCAGAACAGGATCGCGCATTGGGCGACCACGAGGGCTGCTCCGGTCAGGTGGAGGGCTGCGAATTGGAATCCGAGCACGATCATGCAGGCGACGCACGAGCCCAATGCCATGGTGGGCCAGATCCGGCGAAGAACCTCGGGCTTCGGCCCTCCGGCCGCGAATGTGCCGGCCCAGCCGATGAAGATGGCCCACGGCGGCAGGTGGTGTGGGATGAAGAGCGTCGTCACCGCGAGCGTGGAGGCGACGATTTCGGCGGGCGGCTTCCTCATGGCGTGTTTTCCCTCTGTGGTCGGCGCGTAAGTTCGCACCTTGTCGAACTAGGATCGGGTCGAACCGGACGCGGTCGGCGTGTGCGTCCGTCCGCAACCGCGGCAGATGCGGCTCTCGACGGTGGTGACGACCGTGACGCGGCCGCGCTTCAACACCCAGGAGCGGGCGGGCAGGTCGAGCAATGCGTCGGCGACGCTGAAGGTGTCGAGGATGACAATGTCGGCCTGCTTTCCGACGGCCAAACCGTAATCTTCGGATACGCCGACGACACGTGCCGCGTTCTCCGTGCCCATCTTCAGGATCTCACCCTGATGCTCCGGCGTCCCGAATTGGACAAGGTGCGCGAGCAGGTTACCGATCTGAAGAGGGTCGGCCTTGCCGAAGGGTGTGAAGGCGTTGCGGATGTTGTTGGAGGAGTAGGCGACGTTGACGCCGGCAGCATGCAGCGCACGCACTGGCGTCAATCCGCGGCGGGGCTTCGCCGTGTCGCCGCGGCCGCCCAAGTAGACGTCGGTCGCGGGTAGGGTCACGATGTGGATGTCGGCCTCGCGAAGAAGCTCGATCACCGGCTTCGCCTCGTCGGGCTCCAAGGCGCCGAGGCTCGTCACGTGGCCGAGGGCGACGCGGCCCCGGTAGCCGGTGGCGATGGTCTTCTCGGCAATGTAGCGGGCCGAGGCGAAGCGTCGATCACGCGTGTCGTCGGCGAAATCGACGTGCATGTCGATTGGACGGCCGTGTTTCGCGGCGATGTCGAACACGCGGTCGATATGCGCCATCGTATCGTCCCAACTCATCTCGTTGTAGGGACAGCCTCCGACGACGTCGGCGCCCATGTCGAGCGCCTCCTCCATCAGATCCTCGACGCCCGCGGTCTTGAGGATGCCTTCCTGCGGGAAGGCGACGATCTGAAGGTCGAGGAGATCGTGATACTCGTCCCGCAGCTGCACCGCGGTCTCGACGCCGACGAGCCCCTGGATCGGGTCGACGTCCGGGTGGGCTCGGACGAGGGTCGTCCCGTTCTTGACCGCCATATCGAGCACGCGCCGCGACCGTTCGAGGACGTCTTCGCGCTCCTGTTTGGCCTTGAGAATGCCCGTGACGCGGATCGCCTCCTCGAGCGTGCCGGAGCGGGCGGGCAAGCGCCGGTGCAGGAACGCCTTCTCGAGATGCAGGTGCGGCTCGATGAAACCAGGGAGCGCCGCACGCCCTCCAGCATCGATCTCTTCGCCGCCGATGGCCGGGATGGCTTCCGCGATCTCGACGATGCGCCCGGCCTCAATGCCGATATCCATCAGCGGCCGCTCGTCATCGATTCGCACGCGCCGAATTACGAATTCCATCGTGAAACCTCGCGTTTGCGCCCGGTCCGTCCCGCTGGGACCGCTTCAGGATCACGCCTTGGTTGCACCCTAGCGAGCCGACCTGATCGCTGGCAATCGGCCGGATCCGGGAACGGCCTCAGACTTTTCCGAGCTGCAGTGCAGCGTCAGGCCAGTCCACGGGCAAGAGCGTACCTAACGAGATCGGCTGTCGTCTCGGCGTTCATCTTGTACAGGACATTGCATTTGTGCGAGCTGACCGTTTTGACGCTCAGCTTCAGGGAACGCGCGATCGCCGAGACTTTGCGCCCCGCCACCAGCATATCGAAGATTTGCCGCTCGCGAGGCGTCAGACTTGCATGTGCCGGCTCAGGTTCGAGCCACTGCCGGAGGAGGGCTTCCGACGCGGTCGAACTGACCACGCGCTCGCCGGCTGCCGCCTTGCGGATGGTCTGGTAGAGCTGGTCCGACGCACTGCTCTTGGTGACGTATCCGCTCGCGCCGGCCTTCAGGGCCTCGATGACGTATTGCTGCTCCTCGTGCATGCTGAGCACGACGACGCGGTGTCCGCCGGGACGCCGCGCGACGTCTCTGACGAGACCGATACCGCTGCGTCCCGGCATCGAGAGGTCCAGCAGCACCACGTCGCAGGGCGCCTCGGCTAATCGGTGGATCAGGTCATCGCCGTTAGTGGCTTCGCCGACGATGGCGAAATCCGGCTGCTCGACGAGGATCTGCTTCAATCCTTCCCGGAAGATCGTGTGGTCGTCGGCGATCCAGACGCGGATCATGTCCGCCTCCTTCTCGGGCCGGAGGTCTTGAAGGGTAGACGGACCGTCACCGCCGTGCCCTGCACGGCAGAACTGTCGATCTCGACCGATCCGCCGAGAAGGCGGGCGCGTTCACGCATCCCTGCGAGACCGAGCCGGTCTCCTGCCCCTGCTGACGAGTTGATGCCACAACCGTCGTCACTGACCTCGATCAAGAGCAATCCGTCGAGATGGCGAACCGCGATTCGCGCCGACGTCGCCCGGCTGTGCCGGACCACGTTCGTTAGGGCCTCTTGGACGATCCGGAAAGCGGCCGTGCTCACGTCCGGATCATACGTGCAATCGTTCCTGTCGAACACGAGTTGGACCGGCAGCGCGCCGTGTTCGGTCGCGGATTGCGCCAGCCACTCGATAGCACAGTGCAGACCGAGTTCGTCGAGGATGATGGGGCGAAGCTCCGTTGCAATGCGGCGCAGATCGACGACCGCCTGGTCGGCGATGCTGATCAGGCGATTGAGCCGGGCAACGCCGGTCGCGGGCTCCGCCGGGAGCCGTTCCCTCAACCAGACGAGATCCAATTTCATCGCGGTGAGTGTCTGCCCCAGCTCATCATGGAGCTCCCGCGCGATCCTTGCACGCTCTTCTTCGCGGGCGCGCTGCTCGAACTCAGACAGCTTCCGCAGCTGCGCCCGGGACGCGAGAAGCTCCTCTTCCGAAGCCTTGCGCTCCGTGATGTCGCGCGAAATACCGACCGTTCCGACGATGCGCCCGGCCTTGTTCCGAATCGGCGACTTGATGGTGTCGTACCAGCGCAGCTGCCCGTCGGCATCGCGCCGGCACTCCTCGTAGCGGCGCCGACGCCCGCTCCGAAGCACGGCCCGGTCCGTCCTTAGATAGACCTCGGCGATGTCAGATGGCCAAACCTCGGCGGTCATCCGGCCGATGACCCTGTCCGCAGTTCCGCCGAGAGCTTCGAGATAGGTCGTGCTGACGGCGAGATAGCGGGAGTCTCTGTCCTTGAGCCACGCCATGTCGGGAATATTGTCGAGCAGCGCGCTCTGTATCCACCCGTCGCGACTGCTCTCCGTAGCCATGACGGCAAGCCCCGAGTACCTCCGCTGGTCTACGCCTGCCAACGCTTGCTGTCGACGGCAACCGAGCGAATGTCGACCACATTCTCGCGCGTCGTCGACAATCCGCGCCCGACCAACGGCAGACCAGAACATCGATAGCCGCATCCGTTCGCGCCCCCTCTTGATAGGAAGAGGCGGATGATCGCGGGCGAGGAATAAAGCCTTCTGGCAGCAAAAGTGATCGAACTCGTTGCTCGGTTTCTGACTCCGGCTCGCGCGCAGCTCTGCTCACAACGTTTCCTGCGCGTCGGCGATCCTGCTGACATGGGCGGCGACAATCTTCCAGCCGTCAGGTAATCGTATCCAGGTTTGACTCTGGCGCCCGGTCTGGCCGAGACTAGAGCGGGTCCCGATCAGCTGGAAGCACAAGCGTCATCCTCGTAGCCGGCGGCCGAGAAGTAGTTGCGGCACTCCGCAGGCGAAAGGCGCGCGAAGG
>NZ_JBAWTG010000151.1:0-10068 GCF_037106235.1 Methylobacterium nigriterrae
TCGTCCAGCGCCTGACCAACCTCGGCTACGACGTCATGCTCGTCCCAAAAGCGGCGTAGACCGCCGGCCCGCCCGTCCAAGGTCTATTTCCTCAGCAGTGTCCGACGGTTTCCCAGGCACTTCAACCTGTTAGGTTTGTGTGTCTGGAAATCAAAATGCCGCGCGATCCCGGCCCATTCGCTGGCTGGGCGCTATGGAGCCGCCCAGTTCGCGCAAGGAGAGTTATGGGACCGGCGGCCTGGAGGCGGGATCGCTGGCCACGATACGCTACCTCATAGCTCGCAGCGTCGCCTGAACTTCGGCTGCCGCTGAGCTTACTCAGTCAACACCCTCAGTACCTTCACCTTCCGTACCTTCCTCGGCCTTCTGCGCGTCCAAGTGTCCGAGCGGGATCGTCAGTGGTGTCCCGGATCTCTCGACCACATGCCGTCGCCCGTCGCGGGTCTCGATCACCACCTCATCCGCGTCCCAGAGGAGGTAGGGTTCACTAAAACGGTAATCGAAGAGCCAGAGCGGATCGCGCCCTGAGCCGGGCTTCAGGTCCTTGCTCTCGCGAAAGATGACGCGCAGCCGCAACTGGCCTGCGTCCCTGGCTTGGAGCAGGGCCCTCTGCGTGGCTGACGTCTCCCAGTAGGTCGCCTGCAGGAAGTCGTCAGGCGTGACCTCGCGCCAGGGCGGCAGCTCGCTCATATCCTCTGCGGCTGGGCCAGCAGGATGGCCGTTGCCACCGTTGCTCGTTTGGCTCGGGATGAGGCGAGCGCGCTTCCCATCATGGCTCGGGCCAGCGGGTAGGCCTGGATGGCCGCTGCAACGTCAACGACGAGGCCGAGCACCAGCGTGTAGGTGCGCAGGCCCGGGGCGGCGAGGTAGGTCTCAGCGAGGCTGGTGACCGCCTCTGGTTTCACGGTCCCGGCCTCAAGCAGCTCAAGAACGGACGGAGTGGACGAGAGGGCCGCAGACATCATTTCCGCCGATGGTTGAGACCGTACGGATACGAGAGCGGCTAAGCCGTGCCAATCCCGTTGCCGCGCGGCTCGCGGACGAAGGCTACGCCCTGCGGTACCCGTGCAACAGTCTCGGTTGGCAGAGCGAGTTGCGGCTGGGCCTCACGCCTTCTCGCAGTTCAGCCGGCAACCGGGTTACCGCCTCGCGCTGCGCCTCTAAGCCCAGGCCAGAGGCGCCCTGCTTAGCCGTGCTGACCCGGTAGTAGGCAACGAACCTCGTGGTCACGGCTCTCCCGACATTGTCATCGACCTTCATTGACGAGGAAGCTGGGGCGGAAAAGAAGGCGTTGCTGCGGCGCTCAGGAGCTTGACGGCAGCGTCCGCTCATTCCGCCGCGCTCTGACGGCCTCCCCAGCCATCCGGCCCAGGCCCAACGTCCTGGCGATTTCAGCGCGCTGGGCGGAGTAGCTGGGCGCCGCCATGGGGTAGTCCCGGGGCAGACCGTAGCGCTCACGGTAGCTGTAGGGATCGAGACCGTGTTTCGTGAGGTGGCGCTTCAGGCTCTTGTAGGACTTGCCGTCGATGAAGCTGACCAGCGCGTCCGGCGTGATCGATTTACGGATCTGCGTAGGTGTCGGCTTCTCAACCTCGGGCTCGATTGAGGCCGGCCCACTCGCCATTCCGTTCAAGGTTGCATGAACACTGGCGATCAACCCAGGCAGATCGGAAACTGGAATGGAGTTGTTCGAGACGTAAGCCGAGACGATATCCGCTGCGAGGTTGAGGTGCTTATCCTGAGACAGTTCTCCAGCGTTGATCATGCTGAACTCCTCCAGCGTATAAAAACGTATTTCGAATTCAGAACCGCTAGAGCAGATCGCGTTCCCATGAAATCAGATTTTTCCCATAGAGCGGATGCGTACGGCTGGCTGGTTGTACTCTTTCGAATGTCAATTTCTATGTGCAGATTCCCTCGGCGTTTCGACGATTGAGGTAGTGCTCCCTTAATAACGCCGTGATAGCACTCGTGTATGCATGAGCGCCGCAGAGACTTACGCGCACAGACATGCCTTGCCGGCCGCGCGGCCTTCGAGCAAGGCTCTTCAGTAACCGTTGACTGTGTAGTGCAGGCCTTCTCCACCGGCGGAGCGCGTGTCCTGTTTCCGACAGAGACAACGGTACCCAAGCACTTCGACTTGTTCGTCGGTCAGAGTAGCCGTCCCCACAGAGCCCGCGTGATGTGGCGGCACACGAGCGAAGTGGGGGTGACGTTCTTGGAAGGGCGAGCCGCCCCCGAAGTCATGCCGGGTTAGAAGCACGGCGCCGGTCGCGCCCGCAGTGTACGGGTCGCCGGCTCTCGGCTGTTTGCCGCCACCTGCCGAATGGGCGAGGCTGCCCCTCAGCAAGGCCGCCTTCTCAAGCAAGTAGATCGATGCCAGCGGATTTCAGGAGGCGGCCGAGCCATCTTAGCTGCCGCAGCCGTCACATCAGGTGGATCGGCCGATGCGGGCGAGATCAGCCAGACGCTGCAAAGCGGTCTCGACGAATCAGGGAGCCTGCCTTCTCCTTGCCTGAGTTCAACCGGCGCAGCGGCAGTGACCCCGTTGGCTCCATAACGCCCAATCCACGCGCGATCGGCCTCAGTCGGGTAAGGGATTGAACAGAAAATGAAAAAGCCCCAGCACGAGGCCGGGGCGATGCCGAGAGCGGGTGTCTGCGGTAGCGCAGGCCACCTTAGCGGGCCGAGGTATCAACGGCCTCAGCAACGACGCGCCGGGTTGTGGGAGCACGCGCAGTCAGCGCCGGCGTAGTCGTCAGCTCAGAAGCTGGGCGCACGGCTGCGGTGGCGCGGGCCTGCTCACGGTAGAGCGTCGGGGTGACGTTGAGGCGGTCATCCGCCATGGCAGTGCCGGCCAGGATGGCTGACGCAAGAGCAGCGAGAACAAGAGTGCGAATGGTCATGGTGTTAATCCCTATCGAGTTTCAGGGCCTGTGCCCTGCTGTGTGAGAGGGATATGTCTTGCGGTGCGGCATCATTCAAACAGATGCCGTCAATAGTTTGTATCGATTTTATCAATGATGCTGGGCGAGGGCGGCCTCGATGGCTCCGCGCTTCTAAGTAGGCCGGAGCATCGACCTGGGCGCCCCAGACGTTCATCGTGCGGGCGCCTGTTATCTTGCATTCGGAGGCGTGACCATGGACGTGGTCGTGACACCAGTCGGGGCGCCCAAGTCGGCCGACTGCACGTGGCGCCTAGAGGACCAGCTCGGGCGCCCCCTCGGCACGATCCGGCAGACCCCTTCAAACGAGTTCACCATCGTGCCCGACCCCGGATCCCAGCTCGGTGGCCCATATATCCCCTATCCCACCCTCGACGCCGCCATGTGGGCCATCGAGAGGCACCTCGGCGGTGCCTGCGAACTCGTTAGCGATCCGGAACGCTGACGCGATGCCCCTTCTTCCCGAGCGCACTGAGCCTTGTCCGAGCCCTGCGCCAGCCTCGCCTTGCGTGAGGCCAAGCTCGACGCCGTCTTCGTCTACCTCTGGTTGAGCCGGCAGGCGAGCCGATCAACGGATGCGAGTGTTGCAGGTTGCGGCGGTGTTCACACCGTCAGGCTTCGACACGAGTTAGCATCATCCAAGGAGCTGGGGGCCTCAACGCCTTGGACGAAGCGAATATGCACATCGTCCAAATAGACCCAGAACATTCAGACTGGCGTGCGATGGTGCTGGAGAGCGTCTGACACGATATCGGTCGCGTCACATGAGACCGGCAGAAGCTATCGATAGAGAGCTTCTGTGTCACACGGTTATTTGGCATCTCGCCAGAGCGCAGTAACCTCTCGTAGTGCCGTTTCGCCGTCTGCAGCCGAAGTCCCTTCCGATCCGAATGAGCGGATGGATCGGCGCACCACCACGCCGTCCTTCAGAATTGCCCAATCAAAGCGACCGGGCTCGGTCTGGGAGGGAGCAACCCGTAGGGAATGAGGGTTCGGCGTGAAAGTGATCATGTTGAGGATATGGGGTGTCTCGCTCGCATCTACCATGTGGCGTAGTGGACGGCCGGACGTCCGCAGATGGTCCGGCTGACGACGCAGCCGAAGGTCATTGAGATTTCGGAACTCGTGAGATGGCTCCGTCGGTGTGCTTCGCGTCCGGGTGCGTCGTCTTACGAAAGGGGTGGTGCTTCCTCCGTTGTCACCCGAAATTCCGTGAGGGTGTTTGCCCCGAAGGTCAGGGTCAGCGGCACGTCGGCCGCATCGCGTCCGTAGGCAATCAGGATCCGGCCGATGCGGGAGCTGTTGTTGCGCGGATCGAAGGTGTGCCAGCGGCCGCCGAGATAAACCTCCATCCAGGCCGCGAAGTCTCCCGGCGCGTGCGGCAGGGGTAGGCCGATGTCACTGACGTAGCCATTGCAGTAGCGGGTCGGAATGTTGAGGCAACGGCAGAAGGCGATTGCCAGATGCGCGTAGTCGCGGCAGACGCCCTGCTGCTCCTCAAACACGTCGAAGGCGGTGCGGGTCGGGCGCGCGTGCTCGTACCCGAAGGCGATCCGGTCGTGGACATAGTCGCAGATGGCCTGAACCCGGGCCCAGCCGGGGGGCAAGTGCCCGAACAGGTCCCAGGCGATGTTGGAAAGACGGTCGGTCTCGCAGTAGCGGCTGCCAAGGAGGAACAGAATGCAGTCGGAGGGCAGCGTCTCGACGGGGACCTCCCCGGCATCGGGATCCAGCGCGTCGCCACTGCCGTGGTCGCGTACCACCGTGTCAGTTTTCAGGGTGAAGCGGCCAGCTGGGGCGACCATGCGATTGCACCAGTTGCCGAAGCTGTCGCGGTAGCCGTCGAGGGGGACCGAGGGGCTGGTGATCAGGTAGTCCGGCCGCTCCAGATCAGAGAAGCGCGAGGCGTGGACGTTGAGCGTCGCGATGACGGGGGTGGGTCGGGGGAAGTCGTAGGTCATCTCGCAGCCGACAAGAATGCGCATGAGGTCTCTCCAGAGAATTGGCGCGAGGCTTGTTTCCAAGCATCCGCGAGAGACAAGTCGAGCGCGGGCAGGCGAGCCACATTGGAAACAACGTGGCTCCAGGCGTAGCATGAATGCGCAGTGACCTGTCGAGTTGGTCCCAGAATGATCGGATGGCGGTCGGGACAATGATCGTTAGCACTCTGGCTCCACGAGTGCTAAGGTCATCAGGAAGCGACCATGTGGACTGTCGGATACCCGCCCGTCCTAACACGGCGGCGTCGCCAATGGCCCAAGTTCTCGCGCCGCTGTTTGATCGGAGCCCATCATGAAGTTTCGTCCATTGCACGACCGCGTCGTCGTCCGTCGTATTGAGGGTGAGGAGAAGACGAAGGGCGGCATCATCATTCCGGACACCGCCAAGGAGAAGCCGCAGGAAGGCGAGATCGTCGCCGTCGGGCCTGGGGCCCGCGACGAGGCTGGGCGGGTCAACGCGCTCGACGTCAAGGCTGGCGACCGGGTCCTGTTCGGCAAGTGGTCCGGCACCGAGGTCAAGATCGACGGCCAGGACCTGTTGATCATGAAGGAATCCGACATCATGGGCGTCGTCGCTTAGCACGCGGCAGCCCTCACACATTCCCGATCCGCCCTTCGAGGCCGCCCATACCGGGGTGCCTTGGGGCAAGAGCCGACCACAAAGGATCCGACCTCATGGCAGCCAAAGATGTCCGCTTCTCGTCCGATGCCCGCGAGAAGATGCTGAAGGGCGTCGAACTCCTCGCCAACGCGGTGAAGGTGACCCTCGGCCCCAAGGGCCGCAACGTCGTGATCGAGAAGAGCTTCGGGGCGCCGCGCATCACCAAGGACGGCGTCACCGTCGCCAAGGAGATCGAGCTCGCCGACAAGTTCGAGAACATGGGTGCCCAGATGGTGCGCGAAGTGGCCTCGAAATCGAGTGATCTCGCGGGCGACGGCACGACGACCGCCACCGTCCTGGCCGCCTCGATCGTGCGCGAGGGCGCGAAGTATGTCGCGGCCGGCATGAACCCGATGGACCTGAAGCGCGGCATCGACCTGGCGGTCGCGGCTGCGGTGAAGGACATCGAGGGCCGTGCGCGCAAGGTCGCCTCCTCGGAAGAGATCGCCCAAGTCGGCACCATCTCGGCCAATGGCGACAAGGAGATCGGCGACATGATCGCCCACGCCATGCAGAAGGTGGGCAACGAGGGCGTGATCACGGCCGAGGAAGCCAAGACTGCCGTGACCGAGCTCGACGTGGTCGAGGGCATGCAGTTCGACCGCGGCTATCTCTCGCCCTACTTCATCACCAATGCCGAGAAGATGATCGCCGACCTCGACGATCCCTACATTCTCATCCACGAGAAGAAGCTCTCCTCGCTGCAGGCGCTCCTTCCCATCCTCGAGGCGGTGGTTCAGACCGGCAAGCCGCTCCTGATCATCGCCGAGGACATCGAGGGCGAGGCGCTGGCCACGCTCGTGGTGAACAAGCTGCGGGGCGGCCTCAAGGTCGCGGCCGTGAAGGCGCCGGGCTTCGGCGATCGCCGCAAGGCCATGCTCGAGGACATCGCGGTCCTGACGCAGGGCCAGATGATCGCCGAGGATCTCGGGATCAAGCTCGAGAACGTGACCATCGAGATGCTCGGCCGCGCCAAGCGGGTGCGCATCGAGAAGGAGAACACCACGATCATCGACGGCGCCGGCGAGAAGTCGGACATCGAGGCCCGCGTCGGGCAGATCAAGGCGCAGATCGAGGAGACCACCTCGGACTACGACCGCGAGAAGCTGCAGGAGCGCTTGGCCAAGCTCGCGGGCGGCGTCGCGGTGATCCGCGTCGGCGGTTCGACCGAGATCGAGGTCAAGGAGAAGAAGGACCGCGTCGAGGATGCGCTTCACGCCACCCGCGCGGCGGTCGAGGAGGGCATCGTGCCGGGCGGCGGCACGGCGCTGCTGCGTGCCCGGGCCGCGGTCGCCGAACTCAAGAGCGACAACCCGGACGTGCAGGCCGGCATCAAGATCGTCCTGAAAGCGCTTGAGGCTCCAATCCGTCAGATTGCGGAAAACTCCGGTGTGGAGGGCTCGATCGTGGTCGGCAAGATCACCGACAATGAAGGCTCCGAGACCTACGGCTTCAACGCCCAGACCGAGGAGTACGTCGATCTGCTCCAGGCCGGCATCGTCGATCCGGCCAAGGTCGTTCGGTCGGCGCTGCAGGGTGCGGCCTCGGTCGCCGGCCTCCTCGTCACCACCGAGGCGATGATCGCCGACGCTCCAAAGAAGGACAGCGGCACTCCGGCGATGCCGGGCGGCGGCATGGACTTCTGATCCTTCAAATTTGGATGAAGACCCGATTGGGCCGCCAAATGGCGGCCCCTTTACTTATTATTCGGCGATTTTATTGCAGCTCCAACCATGCCCTTCGTTGATGGCGCGGCTGCAATTGTCTTCGGTACCAGCTTTTTCGGCTTCTTAGCTTCGCGGTTTCCGTGCTTCTTTTCCGTAGCTATGAGGGCCTCTTCTTCGGAAGGTTGCATCATCGCATGCTGCGCCTTTTACGTGTCCAGTCCAGAAAAGCCGCGCAGCACTGGCGCTGCGGGCGATAAGGGGAGTTATGGCCTCCTACAATGCCCGTGCTCACTGCAGACCGGCACCGACGCGCTCAGGAATTGTAGGTGACGAGAGCGGTCACTCGCGCGCCGTGCTCGCGGACGAGTGCCTCCGCCTCCGCATCGCTCGCTGTGGCGTTCTCGGAGCCGGAGTACGGAATTTCGTAAACGTCGTAGCTCGCAGCATCGCTATCCAATTTGACGTAGCCGAAGTCACGAGTACCGCGACCGAGCTTGCGGTCGAGCAGGCACACCCCGTCCGCAGGTCAAACCACTTTTCCCGTTGCGCCAAGACGAGCCGTCTCGCCATAGACGCGGCCTGTACTCCTCCCGATTACGAAGAAGCCTGCCATTCCAATCCGTCTCAGAGGCCCCACTAAGTGCCAACGACTGGAGATTGGTTTCGTGCTCAGATGGCATAGAGCTGAGCCCAGCGAGCTCTCAACCTGGTCCCGCATCACCGCTTCTCGGGCCGCGCCAGCAGGATCGCGGTGCGTACAGCAGAGCGTTTCAGTTCGGAGCTGGCTCCTGCCCTGGCGAAGGTTAGTTGCGCGAAGCTGCTTGCCTCAATAGCAGCGTGGGGGTTCAGGCTGTAGCTGCCTCCCAGCTCAACCCTCTCGATCTCTGGATCGGCCTCGAACGCATCAAGCGCCGACTGCAGGTCCTCCTCAGTGATCACGTGAGCTTTGACAAGCTGACTCGTCGTCGGGTTGATGCTCATGTCCTAAAGATAAAAGCTGCCCCGCGTCTCGCAGAAGATGCCAGCTAGACCTACCAAGCTGGCACCAAACTCGCGAGTTGGTTGATGACGATCCTGCGCAAGACCTACCAGCTGCTACGGTTCGTGCCAGTGACCCACATCCCTTACCGCAAACCCTCAGAACGAAGCTGCTGCAGCATGTGCTCTGTACCTTGCCGGACTACACTGTCGTTCATCTCAACGATTGCCGCGTCCATAGCTCTTCCCTCTCGCAGAGAAGCAACGCGCGAACCGGAGTGTTCACCCCGTCGCTAAATCATCCGGTTGCGCTTTGGTGGGCCGCGTTGCGAGACGATGACGGACCTTCGATCATGCCCACTGCGCGTCAGCAATATCGACCGCAATGCCCCGTCTCCGAAGCACGCTGGTCACCCGCAGGCTCATCTCACGGGTCAGTCCATTCACCCGCATGTGTACCGTGCTGCCGCGCGCCGTACCGGTAACCCAGAGCCGGTAGAGCAAGCCTTCAGCGCGGAATGGCGACAGAAGGCGCTCCGACCCGGCGCAGACCACCTCGTTATTCATGGTGATGAGTGCTGCGTTCATGCCGGCCTCCATAGCCCTAACGAAGGACTAACGCACAGAGCGTGGCCTTTGTCCGGGTTATCCTGCCAAGAGCGGCCGTCAATCACTCAACGTGATGAACAGATCGTAAAGTGAGCTCTCGGTTCCCTTGAGTCCCGCAGCCGCAAGCGCATTCGCATTCTCGACGGCACTGGACGACTTCGGGGCAGGCTGTGCAGGTCTCAACCTGTTGGCGAGCTTCCAGCCCGACTTCATCAAGATCGATATGGACCTAATCCGGGCCTGTCGCGAAGTTTTTGAGGTTCACGGCTCGTTAGGCATACGGGCCGAGGTTGCCGCCTCCGATCCCGGAGGCCGCCCATGATCCTCAGCGCCATCGCCGCCAAGCTGAAGCACCGCTCGAAGGGCGACTTCAGGGGCCGGCATTTCGAGGCGGCGCTGATCGTGCAGGCCGTCTCCTGGTACTTGCGCTACGCGCTCAGCTACCGCGACATCGAGGAGATGCTGCTGGAGCGCGGCCTGGAGGTCGACCACTCCACGATCAACCGCTGGGTGCTGGCCTACGCACCCACGATCGAGCGCCGCCTGCGCATGTTCCGCAAACCGCACTGCGGGTCCGTGCGCATCGACGAGACATACATCAAGGTCCGCGGCCAATGGCGCTACCTGTACCGAGCCATCGGCAAACACGGCACGCCCGTCGACTTCCTGCTCACCGCCAAGCGCGATCTGGATGCGGCCAAACGCTTCTTCCGTAAGGCTTTGCAGGGGCAGCCGCTGCTATCACCCGACCGGATTGGCACGGATGGTGCCGGCACCTATCCGCCCGCAATCGCTGCGAGCTTCGAGGAGGGCCTGCTGCCCCGCGCGCCCACGCACTACGTCACCAAGCACCTGCAGCAGGGCATCGAGAGTGACCATTTCCGGGTCAAACGGCCGATGCCGCGCGTCGGTGGCTTCCGCTCCTTCCATACGGCCCGGCGCACGATCCAGGGGTTTGAAGCCATGCTGTGGCTGCGCAAGGGCTTCGGCTTTGCCGGCGTGTGGACCATCTGCGAGCAGAACCAGCTGCTGGCTCACTGCTTCGGGCTTCCCGTCGCGAACAAAGCGTGAAAGCGGGGCGGCAGAGCCCTTTTGCGTCTCAGCTCCGAGTTTGCGACATGTGTGGACGCCCCTTTAGGAGCAAGAGAAATCTTCAAGAGCGGTGTGGCACGTGGTCGGGTGCTGACATGTGTGCGGCCTTTGATGCG
>NZ_JBAWTG010000152.1:0-10041 GCF_037106235.1 Methylobacterium nigriterrae
GTCGAGGCTGGCCAAGCCGACCGGGTTGGCGAACGCGATAGCGGGGGCCGGCAGGAAGCCGGGGGTCAGCAGGAAGCGGTTGCGGTTGCGCCCGAAGTCAACGTACTGCGCGTCAGCCTCGAAGCCGATCACGAAGCCCGAGCCCGGGGTGAACTGGTAGTTGTAGCCGATCTGGCCGCCGCCCGAGAAGCCGTCGAGCGAGTTGCGGCCGCCGAACACGACCTGCGAGGGGGCGGGCACGCCGCCCGGAGGGATGACGAGCGGGCTGCCGGCCGGCAGGTTCACAATCGTGGCGGCGTTGCTGCGCGAGCTGGCGTCGAACGCGTAGCCGGCGTTGAAACCGGCGTAGAAGCCCGTCCAGGTGAAGACCGGAACCGGGGTGAAGACCGGCGGCGGCTCGCGGCGGGGCAGGTCGGCGGCGGAGGCGGCGCCGCTCAGCAGAGCGGTGGCCGTGCTGGCGAGAAGAAGCTTTCTGATCATCTGGTCCTGGGTCCCCTCTTGTATGGAGATAAAGCCAAGAAGAACGCCTGTTACTGGCACCTGCCTAGTGCGGCGGCACAACACCCGACGGACGGCTGAGCGAGAAGCTGTGCCTCGCTCGGCCGAGGCCGCATTTTGGCCTTACATGTGGCTGCGGGGCCACGTTGGACCCTCTGCGTCTGGACAAGGAAAGCCCCGCGAGCCGAGGGCTGGCGGGGCTTAAGGTGGCTTGTCGGCAATTCCCAGGACCAGCCAGGAAAGCTCGCGCTTCAGTGGAACCGTTCGTGGCGGCACTTGCAAGGTGTCTTAAATCTGGCGTTCAGCGAATAGGCTGGCGATGTAGATGAGCCGGCCGCCGTGACAGGCCTGCGGTCAGGAGGCACACCGCTTGATCCGCCGAACGATCAAACAGATCCCGAAGCGGAATGGCCGATCTTGGCCGAGAGCGGAATGGCTGCTTTCAAACGAACCGTAAGTCAAAGCAGACGTAAGCGCGATCACATCTTGCGCCCGCCGCGCTCATGCGAGTCACGCCCGTGCTGGTGTTCTCATCAATCGGCTGTCTGAGGAGCACGTCGGAAACATCCGGTACCAGCGGCGTTCAGCCCCCAGAGGAGGCGCCGCATGAAGCTCTATTGGGGTCCGCATACCTGCGCGATCGGCACGCACGTCCTGCTGGAGGAGATCGGCAAGCCGTACGAGGCCGAGAAGCTCGACGTCGCCGGCGGCGACACGCACAAGCCGCCCTTCAGCCACATCAACCCAAAGGGCAAGGTGCCGACCCTTTTGCGGGACGACGGCTCAGTCCTGACCGAGTACGGCGCCATCGCAACTTGGCTCGCCCGTACGAATCCCGAAGCGAATCTCCTTCCGTCGGATCCCGAGCAGGAGGCCCGCGCGATCGAGGTGATGGACTACGTCGTCGGCACGCTGCACGGGCAAGCCTTCGGGCGCATCTTCAAGCCGCAGAAATTCGAGCCGCCGGACATCGTGCACCAGACACTCGGCGTCGGGCAGCACGCGACGGAGAGGAAGGGCCACGAGATGGTAGAGGAGGCGCTTAGCATTCTGGAGCGACAACTCGCCGGGCGGGACTATGTCACGGGCGATCAGTTCACGATTGCGGACAGCGCCCTGTTCTACGCCGAGCGATGGGCACCACAGGTGAAGATCGCCCTGCCGCCGGCTCTTGCAGCCCATTTGGCGCGGATGAAGACTCGTCCGGCGGTCCAGCGTGTATTGTCGATCTGGGGCGAGAGATAGGAGGTGTGGCTCTCCGAGCTGACGCACGCGTACGACCTCTTCGCCGAGAAGGGATACGAGCAGCGCATCGTGAGCCCGAAGGGCGATGGATTGCCCCTTGAGCCGCGCGCTCTTAAATGGCCGCTGCTCGACGCTTCCGCGAAGGCTTGGCTCGCGGATCCGGCCCGCATGGCGCTCGTGACTTCAACCGCCCGGCCCGACGAGATCGATCCGGCGCGGTTCGTAGCGGTCTACTTCACCGGCGGTCATGCGGTGATGTGGGACTTCCCGGATGCCGAGGAGTTGCAAACGATCACGCGCGCCATCTGGGAACGTGGCGGCATCGTCTCGGCCGGCTGCCATGGCTATTGGGGCCTGCTGAACACGAAGCTTGCGGATGACACGCTGCTGGTCGCGGGCAAGCGCCTGACCGGCTTCTCCTGGACGGAGGAGGTACTGGCCGGCGTTGCCGGCAAGATGCCCTACGAGAGGCGCAGATGAAACGCCGGGGCGCCCTCTACCGGAAGACGTTCCTGCCTTTTGTCTCCCATGTCGTTGTTGATGGCCGTTTGGTAACACCTTGGCCGCCCATGTCGAGCGCACGCAGGCGTGCCAGAAGGGCATGGGTCTGGGACAGCGTGGCGTAGAGGGCGTCTCGCTCCTGCTGAACCGCCGCGATAAGGCGCTCACTTCGTTGGATCTCGGCCCGCGCCTTCTGGTCCAACGCGGGCGCGGGCCGGCGTGGCATGCGTGCTCCATCGAGAACCTCCGTGAACGGCACCTCCATCAGGAGCTGGCCCTCCGCATCCGCGATCTCGAAGGCATAGCGCAGGAGCTGCCTCGGCCTCGTGCCGGTGCGCTGCAGCTCGGCCGTCATGGCCGGAATGGTCCGGCACACATCGAGGTAGGCCGCGTCCAGCCCGGCAAACGGCACGCCTTCCCCATCCCACTGCAGGCCGTCCGGGGTTCGCAGATGGAAGAAGTAGCGGGGCATCCAGCCTCCGGCGATGTCCTCGTCCGCAACGCACGACAGCCGAGGTCGGATCAGCGCGGCCGCATCCCGCGTTGATCCGGACGAGCTTGCGTTGCTTGTGCGGGTGCCGGCAATCACACAGGTGTAATCTGAGCAGGGGGGGCAGCTTGCTCAGCCGCTGCGGCGGCCCGGAGGCGGTCATGCCCCATCACCTCATCCGCAAGCTTGAGAACTTCACCCGGCTCTCTGACGCGGACAAGGGCGCGCTGGAAGACGCCGCTGCCCAGCGGGTGCGCCTGTTCGGGCCGCACCAGGACATCATCTGCGAGGGGGATGATCCCGAGCACGTCAACCTGATCCTGGAGGGCTGGGCCTGCCGCTACAAGCAACTGGAGGACGGGCGGCGGCAGATCATCTCGTTCTTCCTGCCAGGCGACCTCTGCGACCCGCACATCTTCGTGCTGCGCGAGATGGACCACTCGGTCTGCACCATCACGCCGGTGAAGCTCGCCGAGATCCAGCGCGACACGCTCCTCGCCCTGACCGAGCAGCACCCGCGGATCACGCAGGCGCTGTGGTGGGAGATGCTCGTGCACACGGCGATCCAGCGGGAATGGACGGTCAATCTCGGCCAGCGCACGGGCCTCGAGCGGATCGGCCACCTCCTGTGCGAGCTGTTCATCCGGCTGCGCGCGGTGGGGCTGACCGAGGGCGATTCCTGCCTCCTGCCGATCACCCAGGTCGAGTTCGGGGACGCGACGGGCCTGTCGAACGTGCACGTCAACCGGGTGCTGCAGGAGCTGCGCGGCTCCGGGCTGATCGTGCTGAGGGGCCGGTACCTCACGATCCCGGATCTCGCCGCGCTCCAGGCCGTGTCGCTGTTCAACGTGAACTACCTGCACCTCGACCGCGAGGGCCGCCACCTCGACGCCAATGGACCTGACCGGCCCGGCGCGTGAGGGATCTTCCGGGGTATGCGGGATCTGGATCATGCCCGACCTGGATCAGGAGCTTGAGCACTTCCTGCACGCCCATCGGCATCTGGCCGATTGGAGGAGGCGTGTGGCCGATCAGAGGGGGCTCATCGAGGACATGGCAGCCAAGGGTTACGACACGGCTCTGGCCAAGGATCTGCTACGGACAATGGAACGCACGCTGGAGGTCGGTCGCCGGCACCAGCAGCTTATCCTGGAGGCTCTGGGCACCGTCTACGAACAAGGCGGCGGCAGCGGCGGTACCGCATAGCGCCCGATCCGCGCCTTTCCCGCGGCCTTCCGCGCATGAACTTGGCGCGGCAGCGAGCGCTTCGGGCACCCATCGGATTAGCCTGCGTTAATCTCCAGACGCGGCTGTTGGGAGCGGCCCCATGCTGGTGCTCGATTTCACGCTGGCCTAGGAGCGCATCCGACGCTGCAAGGTCTTGATGAAGGAGATTGAGACCGAGCGGGAGCGTGCGCGTGAGCTGCTCCGGCAGACCCAGCTTCTTCTGGCTCAGCCGCTGCCGACACCGTTGGCCAGCACGAGCTTCTCCTGGGAGCGGCAGAGGTTGGGTTCGCCATGCTCGATCTGGATCAAGAGCGCGAGAACCTCGTCGTTGCGGACCGGCACATCACCGAGGGCGAGCGGCGGATCACTGAACAGCTCGCACGGATTGCGACCTTGGCCGAGGACGGGCACGACACGGCGCAGGCCGAGCATCTGCTGCGCACGTTCGAGGAGACGTTGGCAGAGTGGCATGGGCACCGGCAGTCGATCCTCGCCAGCATCGCGCGGCTGACAGCAGCGACGCCATAAGGCGCCCGTCCTTATAGATGCCCTCACGCGAGCCAAAGGCTCCAGAACGCCCAATCCGCGAACAGCGCCGCGCCCCTGCAAAGGTCCGATAGAGCAAGCCCTATTGGAACGGGATACTCGGCCGAACATCTCCTCGCGAGCCAGTTACAGGAACTACCTAGCTGCATTAAGAATTCAAACTAGAGTTGATCCGGCTGCGCGCGCTCCCAACGTTGGATTGTGGTTCAGCAACTGATGCACGATTATAGTCTCTTGTCGCGCAGAAAAGCCTGGGGGCCGTGGTAGCTGGGGGTCCGTTCCTGCAAAAACTTGAGCGTGCAGGGCCTATGTCGCAGGAGGAGCGAGCCGAGCTGCAAGCGCTGACCTTCACACGCCGTGCCGTGGCGGCCCGCAATGACATCGTCACAGGCGACATCCCAGATCGCGTCTACCTCGTCATGAGCGGTTTTGCCTGCCGCTATAAGGTCCTCCGAAGCGGCACCCGCCGGATCGTCTCCTTCGTCCTGCCGGGCGACCTCTGCTACATGCACGATGCCGGCGCATTCGGCCGCGATCTGCGGGTCGGCGCCCTCACGGCCTGCTCGGTCGTGGATCTCTCCCGCTCCAAGCTGACGGAGCTGATCAGCCTCCATCCCGGCATCAGCCGCGCGATGTGGTGGGTCACCTTGCGCGAACTGAGACGGGCCCGCGAGTGGATCGTCAACGACACGCGCCCGGCCGACAAGCGCCTCGCCCATACACTCTGCGAGCTGCTGGTCTGCCTGCAGGTGATCGGGCTGGCGGACGAGCACAGCTTCGAGTTGCCCGTGTCGCAGGTGGACCTAGCCGATGTGCTGGGCATCTCGCACGTCCACATCAACCGCGTCGTGCAGAGCCTGCGCGCGAGTGGCCTGATCACCTGGAGCGACAACCTCGTGGCGATCCCGGATGTGCCGGCGTTCAAAGCGTTCGCCGAGTTCGACCCGGCCTACCTGTGCTTTGAGGGGTTCGGCCCCTGACAGGACCAAGGCCCGCCCCGCATCCGACTTTGAGCCACGCCCGCTGAAACTTGCCACAGGTTGAAGCTGTTAGAACCGTGGGCGTGACAGTGAGCTGCCCAGCCGAGACGCGGAATGGCTGAGATCACGCTGCTGCTCGTCCTCAGCCGGGCTTTCCACCGAGCTTGGTAGCCGACGTGCGCCGGCCGGATCGATCCTCGCCGACGGGCTGCGCCCAAGGGGGCACCACAGCAAGGCTGAAGGCCTGTGCCTTCATCCAATCCAAGTAGGACGGCGCGTGCCCCGGTTCTTTTTCGACATCCACGATGGTCATGAGATCCGCGACGATGTGGGACATGACTTCCCCGACCTGATGGCGGTTCGCGCCGAGACACAGCGTGCCCTGGGTGGGCTGGTCGCGGCCAAGCCATTGGACGCGAATGCCATCCAGGTCCGGGTCGACGTTCGAGATGACAGCGGTAAGCGCGTCGTGACAGCATCCCTTCTCGCGGTCATCGAGGACGCTCCATAACGCCCAATCCGCGCGGCTCTTCGCCGCTTGGACGTTGAATCCGCTAGTTCACTCAAGGTCGATTTCGCAACGGCCAGTTGGGAGAATAGCAGGGGTGGGCCATGCCTCTACCTAGCTGCCGGTGCCGTGATCCCATAGGACACGGATCAGCCTGACACCTTGGTCGCCGGCCGGTGTGATTATGACCGTTCTCGAGGTGATCCGCGCCTTCGCTCACGACTCGGCTGTCGCCATCGTGATCACCGACGCTGCCGTCGCGAAGCCGGGTCCTACCATCCAGTGGGCCAATCGAGCATTCGCGTGCCTCGTCGGGCGGTCCGCCGCCGATCTCGTCGGCATCAGTCCTCGCTTCATGCAGGGGCGCGAGACCCGGCGCCCGGTTCTCGACCACTTCGCGCAGGCCCTTGCAGCCGGTGAGCGCTTCCACGGCTACCTGACGAACTATCGGGCCGACGGAACCAAGTACGTGGCGGAGATCGACTGCCGCCCACTGCAGAATGCCGAGGGCCGCATCGAGCACTTCATCGCCTTCGAGCGCGAAGTTACCCGCCGCCGCGGCCGTCCCTGGGGCGGCATGGTCAGCCGGTTCGAGCCCAGAGAGGTAAGTAACGAAGCGTTAACGCCTGCTCTGATGTCGCTGGGCGTGTTCAAGATCTGAGCATCTTGCGTTATTATCCATGACGATTAATGTCTAAAAGTAGACATCCAATTGCCTCCACCATCCTACGAAAGCAATCTAGGTTAGGTCCGTGAGAAATTTCCGCGAAGTCCGCGATTTAATCCTTAATTAAGGTCGAGCTGTCATCTTCTTTGTGCAGGACTCGTCCGAGTGACGTGCGCAGTTAAGGGACATCTTGCCGTTTCCGATTTGATCGCGCTCAGTCTCGCTGAGTGCCGGTCTCCACGGCTGCCTGCCTTGCCGAAAGGAATTGGTCTTGAGCACGGTCTCGCCGCACGCCAACGTCGTGTCCTTGTTGCCGGCGGAAAAGCAGGTCTTCAGCCCGCTTGTGCGTCGGCAGATCGGTTTCGCGAGCGATCTCGCCTCGCTCAAAGCGCTGAGCCTACAGCTGCAGCAACTCAAGCGTGAGTACATCGATGCCGCTACGGCCTTCGATGAGACCAGCGTCGCCTTCTGCCGGAAGGATCCAGCATTCCGGTCCAATCCCATCCTCGGCCAAATCGAGCGCCTTGAGGCGAGCATGCAGCGCCTGACAGGCGCGATGATGACCCATCAGCCGCGCATTTAATCCTTTCCTCATTCTCGTCAGGTGAGACGCCCCGTGTCCGACTCCACCCAGCAGAAGCGCCTGAGCGCCTTCGGCCTCACCTCGGCCGACATCGCTCTCCTGCAGCAGCAGGCAAGCTTCGCCCGAACACGCCTGCCGCAGTTGCTGACGGAGCTGCATGCACAGTTTGCCGGCTGGCCCGAGATCCAGCGCGCGCTCATGCTGCCTGACGTGCACGAGGCACGCGTGGCACACTGGGTGCGCGCGGCCTCAGGTGAGGTCGGCGAGGGCTTCGACGCCTCGGCCGAGCGACTGGCGACCGCCTTCAGCCGCAACGGCGTTCCGGCCTATGCGGTCGCGGTCTGCCACTTCACCGTCTCGCAGGCCATCACCCGGGAACTCGGCCTCGACCAACAGCTCAGCACGAGCCTGAGCAGCCATCTGCAGCTCCGGCAGATCGCCAGCCGCCAGGCCCTGGCCGCCGTCATCAACAAGGCCGCATGGTTCGACCTCGAAGTGCTGTTGGAGACCTACGCGCGCGTCGATGCGGAGAGCAAGCGGCGCTCGCTCGCCCAGCTCGAAGCTTTTCAGACCAAGGTGCAGGCGATCGTCGATGCCGTGACGGCCGATGCAGGCACCGTCAGCAGCCGGGCTGAAATGATGGTGTCGACGACGGGCGAGACCGCGCAGCTCGCCCAGTCCGTCGCCGGAGCTTCACAAGAGGCGTCGCAGAACGTCGATGGCGTTGCTGCGGCGGCAGAAGAGCTGTCCGCCTCCCTCAGTGAGGTCGCAACCCAGGTCAGCCGGGCCGCCGAGATCGCACAAGGCGCCAACCACGCTGCCCAGCAGACCGACGCGACAGTGCAGAGCCTGTCAGGCTCGGCCAGCCGAATCGGCGACGTGGTGGCGTTGATCTCGAGCATCGCCAGCCAGACGAACCTGTTGGCCTTGAACGCCACCATCGAGGCGGCGCGCGCCGGCGAGGCGGGCCGAGGCTTTGCGGTCGTGGCAGCCGAGGTGAAGGGCCTGGCGGGCCAGACGGCGAAGGCCACCGACGAGATTACTCAGCAGGTCAGCGCGATGCAGGACGCGACGAGCGAGGCGGTTGCGGCCATTGGCCGGATTGCCACGATGATCGGCGAGATGGACCGCGTGGCGGCCACGATGGCGGCGGCGGTGGACCAGCAGCGCGCGGCCACACAGGAGATCGCCGGCAACGTGACGCGAGCTGCGGCAGGCACGCAGCAGGTGGCCGGCAGCATCGACGGCGTGAGCAGCGCCGCACAGGCGGCCGGCGGGGCGGCGGGTGAGATGCTCGGCATCGCGCGCTCGCTGGCTGGCGAGGCGGCCACTCTGAAGCAGGCCATGGTCGAACTGATCGCGCAGAACCGAGCCGCATAGCGCTGGCGTGACAACAGCCTACTGGACGGCCACGCATCCGGCGCAGGGCTCGTGCTGTCACAGAAGGGTATACTCCAGCGGACGACGCCGCCAGCGAAGGAAACCCTGCTGCCAGGGCCAGTTCTGGCTCAATGGATACCCAACCAGCCGACGAGATCTCAACGGACGGCTTTGGTTGCCTTTTCGGAGTGCTTGCTTAGTTCAGCTCGCAACCGGGCCGCCTCGGCTTCGTGTCTCTCGGCAGAGGCCTCAATCCGCGAGCACACATGATCATAGAACGCGCGGAGCGACTGCATCAGGCCCGTCATCGGCTCCTCCATCGCAACAACGGCTCGAAGCGCCGTAGTCGGTGAGCCCGATCGAGCGGCGAGCGAACCGCGCAATGCGTTTAGATCGGTAGGCTCTGGCTCGCTGCCAACCCAGCCTGCGACAAGTCTGCCTGAGGGCCGATGAACCCTGCAGGGTCAGTGCGCCTCGCGGAAGAGCGTTTGAATGAGCTGCCAGAGCTCGCGGTGCCCGGCCGTTTGCCCCGCCTGCGTGAGGTAGTCCGCGATCTCGATTTGCTCCTTCCCCTGGCTGGGACGACCAGCTTCGGGCCCCTCAGTATGCTGCCACTCGTGCTCGACGTAGAGGCGCTTCGTATCCGTGTCGAAGACCAGCCGCCACCAATCTTCGTCGTTGGTGACAGCACCTTTGGCGGTTCGTTGAAGCTCGCGGATGAGAAGGGCCATCTGGATCACTCCTGCGCGGCGCCAAAGCCATTTTAGCGGGAGATGGGTCGCAAGTGGACGAGAGCGCCTTTGCACATCGACGGAGCCTACCTCGAACTCCCGCGGCATCGGCAGCACCGACGTCATACTCCTTCACCCACCCCATCGGGATCTCGCGGGTGTTGAGTTCAGCCGGCAATCTCGAAGGCTTAGCGGCGCCAGTGGCCTTCACTGCCCGAGGGTTCAGTTGGTCAAAAAAGGCGGTTTTCGAGACTGTAGGTCGCCACAGTGCCCCTTCAGGTGTGAAGCCCCAGCGCACGGCGACGCTCCATAACGCCCAGCCTGCGAACGTCGGCTCATGAAGCAGCACCGATTCCCTGCAACCAGGCTGTCGAAGGTCCGCAGAAAGCGCAACGCAGACTTACAAGCTGAACTGCTGCAACGTCCGCTTTGGAGGAGGCGCCGGAGTCGGCTGAACGGCCGAAAAGGGCGCAAATCAGACGGTCTGCTTTCTGGCGACTGGTCAACTATCGTTCGTGATGCACAGCGGAACTTTAGAGCCGCAGATCCAGCAGTGCCACGTGAGACGTACAATGCATCAAACCCATACTTCTCGCCCTTGCGGATGAAACCTACGATGCGGAAGGGCTGTCTCTGCGGAGCGACCGCCATGCCTCACCCGCTCATCGACCTCGCCCCGGATGTG
>NZ_JBAWTG010000153.1:0-9904 GCF_037106235.1 Methylobacterium nigriterrae
AACTCCGGCGTGAACGTTCGTTTCGTTGTCCCCATCAGACACCTTCCAGCCCCCATGGGAGCGTAGCAGAGGTGTCCACTCATTCAGAGGAGGATCAGAAGGGTGTTGCGAGGATCTACGATCATCCTCGCGACCGTCCCGCCGTCCTGAGCCTGTCCCATGAGCCGCTTGGCCCGCAGCTGGAGCAGGTCGAGCCGCTTGTTCAGCAAGTCGCGATGTCTCTGCCGCTTGCCCTCGAGCTGACCGATGATGTGCTCCTTCTCGGCCTTCGGGCCGGACCATGTCTCCAGGCGCTCGCAGTCGATCCGGAATCCGAACTCGACATCAGCCTGCGCGGCCAGTGTCATCTGGAGGCAGCCCGTCAGGTCGTCGAGTTCGAGCCCGTCCGGCAGATCGGCGGGCAACGCTTCAGCCGGGCCTTCTCCGCTCAAATCGAAGGGCGGCGGCCTAACTGGCGCGGTGAGCGGCAGGAGCACGTTGGAGCCGGCCAGGACCGCGCCCGATGCATCCCGCAGAGGCGTCGGGTGCGGCATGAAGGGGATCAGCGTCCCGTCCGGCCGCTCCAGCACGGCCTGCACCCCGCGCACGGCACGACCCTCCTTCAGCGCGACGGCCATCGGGCACTGGTCGAGGGGCAGGGGCGCGCCTTCCGTCGTGAAGATCCGCCAGGAACCGCACCAGCGAGTCTTGCCGAGTTCAGGATGGTAGCCCCAGAGATCGGCCGCCGCCTCGTTGTAGTAGGTCAGCCAGCCATCCGCGTCGGTCGTGTAGGCCGGCGACTTGATCTGCTTGAACAACTCAGCCCGAGACGGCTCGTAGCACCAGCCCCGGTCCGGCGCGTCGAGCACGTAGTCAGATTCGTCCGACCTCAAGGCGTTCTCCCTCGACCGGCGGGCCACGACATGCCCGCAGGCAGCATTCCGGTTGCTCCGTCTGTCGCGAGTACGTGGGAACCGAATCTGCTCATGCAATGGCAGTGCCTTATACGGACGCTCCTAAACTCGCACAGACACTGACCCCGGCCCGTCAGGCAGCCACGCTCTGCTCCGACGAGGTGCCTTGTTCGCGCGTGTTTAGTAGCACAGCGATTGCGCGCTGCTCCTCTAAGAAGAACTCGTGCAGCGCGTTATAGAAGCGGTGCATTGAGCGACACGCTTCATAGATCGTGTCGTCCTGCTCGCCCTGCGAGAGCTTGAGGTAGTTTCGCGCCTTGATTTCAGCAGTTCGCGCACCAGCCATACACTCGGCCAGAGCCTTCTTTATCTGAGGCGATTTGTTCTCGTTCAGGTAAGTAGCTTCGGCCAAGGCGCGTCTCTCCATCTCACATCGCGGGTGATCTTTCAGCCCCGCTTTCCACGGTGCCAAAGCCGCATCCGAGAGAGTCGCTTGGCATGTGGCATGCCAACATATCGTGAGCGCGCGCGGCGGCGCTAACAGATGTTATCGGTGCCATCAGTTTGGTCCGCGCCGGTGCCGGCGCCCGACCTCGTCATGAATGAGGACGCTGTCTCCCTTTTCGTCGGCAATGGCTTGTAGAGGGCGGCGAGTCGCATGCCGGTCCAGGGGACCGCGAGGTCGGGACTAGCTGGTCGAGAAGGAACAAGGCTGGCCGGTCTGACACTGCGTGACGACGGCGTTCACACCGCATCGTACGCTGTCGTCGAGTGATGACATACGGCTCAATGAAGAGAGGCTCCTGGGTTCTGTCGACCCGGATCAAGGCCGCGCCGGCACCCCGGTGAGCCCCATGGTGGGGCCCTCTCAAGAAGGCAGTTGGGCAATCGCCTCCATCGTCGTGGGCCGCCGGGACAACAGGCAGGTTATGATAGGAAAATAACAGTGTTGCCTGTCTCTTCTTCTCCTGATCGTGTTTGGTCCCCGGGGCGGCACGACCGCCCCGGCGCGGTCTCATACATCGACATCGTCGGCATCATCGGCGAAGGGTTCCATTTCAGGCTTGGCCTGCCCTGTCATGAGCCGCCGACATCGGATGTGTCAGCGAGACCGAGGTGGGCAAATTGTTCTACCCGCACCGCGAAGCGGACCCGCATTCAATTAGGCCCAGACGAGAACGTGATTGGACCCTGGGTAGGTCGCGTCCCTTCTTGGCCGGGGACAACAGGAGCATTTTCTATAGAGATCGTTTTCTTCTGTCCCTGTTATCCCTGGGTTGTTCCTCCGGCGACGACCGAGGATCCCGTCGAACACGGAGTCAGTGTGCGCCAGCCCGGCCCTTGGGGTCCGTGATCATGTAGGCGCGATCGAGATCGTCCAAGTCGCGGTCGATGAAGCGATGCTCGATCCCGAAGGCCGCCGTGACAGGCCTTCTCAGGAAGCACACCGCTTGATCCGCCGAACGACCAAAACGGACGTAAAGCGGTTGCCTGGAGATCGCCGGAAACGGTCGGGCCGCTTTCCGCATCAGAATCGCAGAAGCGGACGTTCGTTGCGCCCCATACGACCATCTCAAAGTGCCCCCTTTTGGATCTTCATCCTCATCTCAAAGGCCTGCTTCGCTGCATAGACATGCGTGGGAAGGCTCGTGCGCAGGCGTGAAGCTGCCCTGCGTTCGTCGCAGCTAGTGGCGTCCCTGCAGGGCAGCCTTGCCTGAGCAGGGTCGTCTCAGGGGCACGTCAGGGAACTAGCTTGAGCGAACGTCCCGGGCGGGATCAGGCATGAGGAGGTCACCTCCAGCCATGATCGCTTTGCGGGTCGGAAGGGGCGCGAGCCCGGATGAGAGTTCGCAAGAGCCAGATGGAGAGTCGATGAACGCGCAAGGCCCGGCGATTGCCGCCCCTCTCGACACGGCGACCGCACCAGCCGCGTC
This sequence comes from Methylobacterium nigriterrae, assembly GCF_037106235.1. Taxonomy (NCBI): domain Bacteria; kingdom Pseudomonadati; phylum Pseudomonadota; class Alphaproteobacteria; order Hyphomicrobiales; family Methylobacteriaceae; genus Methylobacterium; species Methylobacterium nigriterrae. The sequence continues at coordinate 2,828 of NZ_JBAWTG010000153.1, forward strand.
AGTGCCAGGGGCTCACCCGGCCCTCGTCCTCGCCGCGTTGGCGATGGGCGGCTTCGCCATCGGCACGACCGAGTTCGCGGCGATGAGCCTCCTGCCGGCCTTTACGCCCGACCTCGGCATCGACGCGCCCACGGCCGGCCACGTGATCAGCGCCTACGCCCTGGGCGTGGTGGTCGGCGCGCCCGTCATTGCGGTGCTGGCAGCCAAGATCGCCCGACGCACCCTCCTCGTCGGCCTGATGGTACTGTTCGCGCTCGGCAACGGCCTCTCTGCGCTGGCGCCGAGCTATCCCTGGATGGTGGCCTTCCGCTTCCTCGCGGGCCTGCCGCACGGCGCCTATTTCGGCGTGGCGGCGCTGGTCGCGGCCTCGCTCGTCCCGCGCGAACGCCGCTCCCAGGCGGTGTCGCGGGTGATCGCCGGCCTGACGGTCGCCACCGTGGTGGGCGTACCGCTCGCCAATGGCCTTGGCCAGCTCGCCGGCTGGCGCTGGAGCTTCGGCCTCGTCGCCCTGCTCGCCCTGACGACCGCGACGCTGGTACGGGTCTTCGCCCCGCGCGGGAGCCCGGCCCCCGGGGCGAGCGCCTTACGGGAGCTCGGTGCGCTGCGGCGCGGGCAGGTCTGGCTGACGCTCGGCACCGGCGCCATCGGCTTTGGCGGCCTGTTCTCGGTCTACACCTACCTGGCCTCGACGATGCTGGAGGTCACCCACGCCGCGCCGACCGCCATCCCGCCGGTGCTCGCTCTGTTCGGCCTCGGCCTCACCGTGGGCAACCTCGCCTGCGCCTGGGCGGCTGACCGGGCGCTGATGCCGGCGGCCGGCCTGACGCTGCTCTGGAGTGCGGGCGCGCTCGCCCTCTACCCGTTCGCCACGGCGAGCCTGTGGACGCTCGGACCCGTGGTGTTCCTGATCGGCTGCGGCGGCGGTCTCGCCACCATCCTGCAGACCCGGCTGATGGACGTAGCGGAGGACGCGCAGACACTCGCGGCCGCTCTCAACCATTCCGCCTTCAACGTCGCGAACGCGCTCGGGCCGTGGCTCGCAGGTCTCGCGCTCGCGACCGGGTTGGGCCTGCCCGCGACCGGCTGGGTTGGGGTGGCCCTGGCGCTCGGAGGTTTTGCGATCTGGGCAATGTCCCTTCTCGCGGAGCGGCGCTCCCGTCTGACCCGGGCGCGGCCGGTGCGAACGGCACCCTGAACCCGGAGGCGTCGAGGCGTCGAGGATTGCGCCGGGTGCGCCCCGCGAAAAGGGATCTTCGGGCGTTTCAGTCATGCTTATGTTCGAACACAGTTTTCCTAGCAATTCGGGGCGTATCGCAAAGTTAATTCAGGATACTAAAAGCCGATTTTACAATCATCAAGGTAATATCACGGTATGTAACCCCTCGTTTGGCGCTGCGAGGCTTTCTGTTCGGAGTTTTGCTCCGCTCCGATTTTCGGAGGCGAGGCTATGCAGCACCACGAACGGTCCAGTGGCGAGGAGGCTCCGCCGGATCAGGCGCTGGCATAGGCATTAGCGCGATCGCGCACAGGGAGGCGGGACGTGGGTCCCGCCATTCTTTTATTCTCAGGTCGCGGTTCCATCTGGGCGGCGCGGATGCCTACACTGGCTGCCGCGTCTCCATGATGACCTCGCTCGCCATCGGGCTGTACGCCTCGCCTGGCTACCTGGAGCGCCGTCCGGCCCCGGCGGGGCTGCCCGAACTCGCCGAGCACGACCTGATCCTCGCTCGCGAGAAGCTTGGGCCCACAGCGCAACTGCTCTCCGCCGGCGGCCAAATCGAGCCGGTCGCGCTGCGGCCGGCCGTCCTCGCGATCGATTTCGCGGCGGTCCTGAGACACACACTCGTCAGCGCAGGCGTCGGCCAGCTCCCGATTCTGGTAGCGGCCCGCGCCGTCCAGGGCGGCGACCTCGTCCGCGTGCTCCTGGGTTGGGCTGCCGGCAGCGGGACGCTCCGCGCGATCAGCCTGGCGGGGCGAGAGTTGCCGATGCGCGTCCGCCTGTTCCGCGAGCACGTGCGTGGCGCCTTGGCCAGCCGTTTCGCCGTGGAGACGGAGCCACGCTGCAGCGGGGCGGCAGCGGCTCCTTCTCATCGCTGACGCGTTCCAGGGGCGCGGGCGTCATGTGCGTGGCCGCCTTGGCGGACCACCGTGCACTAGTCCGTCCTCATGACCAGAGTACCGTTCAGACCGCTTTTTGGAAACAGTAAGTTTCCATCGTTTCCATTTTCGGCGGGCCGGTCAGCCCGTAAGTTTTGATCATCCAGCGGCGCCCAGGCGACGCACACGAGAGGGAGCGTCTTCGATGCCCAAGATCCTGGTCCTGTACTATTCCAGCTACGGCCACATCGAGACGATGGCGAACGCCGTCGCCGAGGGAGCCCGCGCCGCCGGGGCCGAGGCGGTGGTCAAGCGGGTCCCGGAAACCGTGCCGGAGGAAGTGGCGAAGAACAGCTACTACAAGCTCGACCAGGCCGCACCGGTCGCCACCGTCGACGAGCTGCCCGAGTACGACGCCATCATCGTCGGCACGGGCACCCGCTACGGTCGCATGACCTCGCAGATGGCGGCCTTCCTCGATCGCACGGGCGGCCTGTGGGCCAAAGGCGCCCTCAATGGCAAGGTCGGCGCGGCCTTCACCTCCACCGCCACCCAGCACGGCGGCCAGGAGACCACCCTGTTCTCGATCATCACCAACCTGATGCATCTCGGTATGGTCGTCGTGGGCCTGCCGTACTCGTTCCAGGGCCAGATGCGGCTCGACGAGGTGACCGGCGGCGCGCCGTACGGCGCCACCACCATCGCGGGCGGCGACGGCTCGCGTCAGCCCACCGCGAACGAGCTCGAAGGCGCCCGCTACCTCGGTGGCCACGTCGCCCAAACGGCCGCCAAGCTCACCGCCTGAACCCACCGCGTCGGCAAGGAGAAGCTGCCATGTCCGTCAACGGCATCCACCACGTCACCGCCATCTCCGGGCCGGCGCGGCGCAACGTGGACTTCTACACCAATGTCCTCGGCCTCCGGCTGGTGAAGCGGACCGTCAACTTCGACGATCCGGGCACCTACCACCTCTACTACGGGGACGAGGCCGGCTCCCCGGGCACGATCCTGACGTTCTTTCCCTGGGCGAACGTCGCGCCCGGCCGGCTCGGGGTCGGCGAGACCCAGGAAACCGCGTTCCGGGTCCCCGCCGGCTCCATCCAGGCGTGGCAGCGGCGCTTCGCCTACGGCGGCGTCGCCCACGACCCGGTCGAGGAGCGCTTCGGCGAGGCTATCCTGCCCTTCCGCGACCCGGACGGGATGCGCCTCGCCCTCGTTGGCGTCGCCGGCATCGAAGGGGAGCCGGCCTGGACCAGCGGCGTGCCTGCGGAGCGGGCCGTGCGGGGCTTCCACTCGGTCCGCCTCCTGGTCCGCGACGGCGCGCCTACCGGCGCGATCCTCACCGACGTGTTCGGCTTCGCCGAGGGCGACCGCGACGGCTCCGCCACACGCTTCAAGGCGGACGCCACCGCGGGCGGATTCGTCGACCTGGTCGCGGATCCCGAGGCCCGGTCCGGCCGGCAGGGCGGCGGCTCGGTCCACCACGTCGCCTTCCGCGCCGTCGACGACGCGGCCGAGATGGCGATGGGCCGGAAGCTCATCGAGAACCACGGCATCCAGACGACCGACCAGAAGGACCGCAACTACTTCCGGTCGCTCTACTTCCGCGAGCCCAACGGCGTGCTGTTCGGGATCGCGACCGACGTCCCGGGCTTCGCGGTCGACGAGCCGGCGTCCTCCCTAGGGCAGGCCCTGAAGCTGCCGCCGCAGTACGAGCCGCGGCGCAAGGAGATCGAGGCCGTCCTCCCGGACCTCGGCATCTGAGCCGCCTCCTCACACGGCCAGCCCAACGACCTTTTCACATCCCTCGGCACTGGCCCCGGCCGGTGCCGTCATCCGGTGCGCACCATGACCAATAGCCAGCTTTCCCACGTCCATCGCTACCAGCCGGCGACGAAGCCGGGCCGGGCGCCACTCCTGCTCCTGCACGGGACGGGCGGCGACGAGAACGATCTCCTCCCACTCGGCGGGATGCTGTCGGAAGGGGCCGCGTTGCTCTCGCCGCGCGGTCGGGTCCTGGAGAACGGCATGCCCCGCTTCTTCCGGCGTCTGGCCGAGGGCGTCTTCGACGAGGCCGACGTGCGTCGCCGCGCCGACGAGCTCGCCGACTTCATCGTGGAGGCCCGTGAAGCCTACGGGCTTCCGGCGCCTGTCGCGGTCGGCTTCTCGAACGGGGCGAACATCGCCGCCGCCGTCCTGCTCCTCCGTCCGGAAGTGCTGGCCGGCGCTGCGCTCCTGCGCGCGATGGTGCCCCTCGCCGAGGCGCCTCGCGCCGATCTCGCCGGGAAGCCGGTGCTGATCCTCTCGGGCGCCGCCGACCCCATCGTGCCGGCGGAGAACGCCGCCCGGCTCGCGGCGATGCTCGCCGCGGCCGGTGCCGCCGTCGATCACGAGATCCTGCCGGCGGGTCACGGCCTCTCCCAATCTGACGTGGCCATGGCGAAGGCGTGGCTCGACAGGATCTGACCTTCCCTCCAACCCTTTCGGGATCTATGCCATGCACCTCACCGGTATCCACCACGTTACAGCCGTGACGGGCGACGCTCGCCGCAACCACGCCTTCTACACGGGCACGTTAGGCCTTCGCCTGGTCAAGAAGACCGTCAACCAGGACGATGTCTCCGCCTACCATCTGTTCTACGCCGACGGCCAAGGCACGCCCGGCAGCGACATCACGTTCTTCGACTGGCCGGTCGAGCGGGAGCGCCGGGGTACGAACAGCGTCAGTCGCACCAGCCTCCGGGTCACCGGCATGAACGCGCTCTACTGGTGGGCGGCCCGGTTGCGCGAGCTGGGCGTCGAGCACGGCGGGATCGTCGAGCGCGGAGGCCGGGCTGTCCTCGACTTCGAGGACCCGGAGGGCCAGAGGCTCGCCCTGGTCGACGACGGCGGGATGGGCGAGGGTCACTCCTGGGAGCGCAGCCCCGTTCCGGCCGAGTACCAGATCCGCGGGCTCGGGCCCGTCGAACTCTGCGTGCCTTCGCTGGAGGGCACGAGCTTCGTGCTGCTCAACCTGCTGGGGATGCGACGCCGTCGCGAGGAGGCAACCCCGTCCGGCGCGTTGCATGTGTTCGAGATGGGCTCGGGCGGTCCGGCGGCGGAACTGCACGTCGCTGTGCGCCCGGACCTGGCACCGGCACGTCCGGGCGCCGGGGGCGTTCACCACCTGGCCCTGCGCACGCCGGACAAGGCGCAGTACCGCGCCTGGGCGGAGAAGCTCGGCGCCTGGGGTGTGCCGAACTCCGGCCCGGTCGACCGCTATTATTTCGAGAGCCTGTACTTCCACGAGCCGAACGGGATCCTGTTCGAGATCGCCACCGACGGCCCGGGTTTCGCCGCGGACGAGCCAGCCGAGACGCTGGGCGAGCGGCTGTCCCTACCGCCGTTCCTTGAGCTTGAAAGGGAGCGGATCGTGGCCGGGCTCGTTCCCCTGCCGATGAACTGACGGTTGCCGGCGTGGGGCGGGCCCGCGCCGGCGGTGACGCTGTTCAATAGGGAGGAACATCGTGAGCTCAGGCTGGCCCGACATCCCCTACGAGCCGTGGCGCGAGACCTGCTCCGCGCTGCACCTCTATGCCCAGGTCGTCGGCAAGTACCGGCTCGCGCGCACGCCCTGGGTCAACCATTCCTGGCACGCGACCTTCTATGTCGACGCGCGCGGCCTCACGACGTCCCTCGTCCCCGACGGTCCGGGAGGGGTGGAGATCTCCTTCGACATCCTCGGCCACGCGGTGACCGGGGTCGCCACGGACGGGCGTCGGGCGGAGTTCGCGCTCGGGCCGATGTCCGTGGCCGAGTTCCACGCGCGTTTCCTCGACCTGCTCCGGTCGCTCGGCGCCACGCCGGACGACTTCGGCCGGCCGAACGAGGTACCGGACCCCATCCCGTTCACGCAGGACCGGGCAGAGCGGCCCTACGACGCCGAGGCGGTGGCGCGCTACTTCCAAGCGCTGGTGTCGGTCGACCGCGTGTTAAAGCGCTTCCGCACCGGCTTCCTCGGCAAGGCGAGCCCAGTGCATCTCTTCTGGGGCAGCTTCGACCTGGTGGTGACCCGTTTCTCGGGTCGTCCCGCGCCGCGCCATCCCGGCGGCATCCCTGGTTTGCCGGACTCAGTCACGCGCGAGGCGTACAGCCACGAGGTGTCATCGGCCGGGTTCTGGCCCGGCGGCAACGGCATCGATTTTCCAGCATTTTACTCGTACGCGTACCCGAAGCCCGACGGCTTTGGCGATGCGCGGCCATCCCCTGAGGCGGCCTACTTTGACGAGAAGTTGGGCGAGTTCCTGCTGCCCTACGATGCCGTGCGGCGCTCACCTGACCCGGAGGCAGCGGTCATGGCCTTCCTGGAGAGCACCTATCGGGCGGCGGCCGGGCTCGGCGGTTGGGATCGCGGGGCGCTCGAATGTCCCACCGGCATCCCGAGACAGCCGCGTCTCGTGTGAGCGTCCGCAGTCACTCCGGCCGGAGGCGAGGCCTGCTAGTCGCGCCTGCCTTGAAGTGAGGCGAATTGGCAGAGCTGGCTCGCGAGCGGGGCCCCGAGAGTACCCGCCCTCGTGCCCGGAGCAGTGCTCCTGTGCCCGATCGCGACCGCCTCTTCCAGGATTTGGTGGCCCTCTTCCGGCGAGACCTCGCCAATGTCGAGGCTGGCATCTACCCGCTGCCGGACGATCACGACGGCTCGCTGGCGCTTCGCATCCGCCGCTCTCGTCTGTTCTTTCAGGACCTGCCAGAGGTCCACCGCCGACGCGAGAACGGTGAGCACAGCGAGGTGCTCAGTGAAGAGACGCGCGGTAAGCGACCCCGCTACTATCTCCAGAACTTCCACTTCCAGTCCGGCGGCTGGATGACCGATGACTCGGCGCAGCGCTACGACACGCAAGTCGAGGTGCTGTTCAACGGGTCAGCCAATGCCATCCGGCGGCAGGTGCTCCCGCCCTTGCACGAGGTCTTCGCAGGGCGCGACCAGCGCACGTTGAGCCT